>USQE01000019.1 GCA_900556675.1 uncultured Collinsella sp. | reverse complement strand
AAAGGCCCACGATGGCATCGGGGCCCAGCAGCTTGCGGCAGACCTCGACGGGAATATCGCTCTGGCCCACGTGCACGCCGTCGACAGCGATGCCCTGCTCGCGCGCGGCGAGTACGCAGTCCAGGCGGTCGTCGATCAGCAAGGCGACCTGACCGGTCTTGCCGGCCTGCGCGATAGCCTGCGCGGCGTCGCCGGTCAGCGCAATGATCTCGCGGGCACTTGCCACCTTGGAGCGCACCTGAATGCAGGTAAAGCCGGCGTCGAGTGCCTGGGCCACCACATCGCCCACGGGACGCCCCAGCGTGTTTTCGGGGCCGAGCACCAGATAGGCCGAGATATCAAGGTTGTCGCGGATGCTCATCGTGCTTCCTCCTGCTTTTTGATCTGTGCTTCCATGCGCTCGAGCTTGCCGGTCATGGTGTCAGTAAATCCGGGCCGAATATCGGCTTTGAGCACGACTTCGGTGCGGATGCCTTTGTTCGCCAACACAAAGGTTGCGTCGCGCACGACCTGCATGACCTCGTCCCAGTCGCCCTCGATCTCGGTGAACATCGAGGTGGTGCGGTTGGGAAGGCCGCTCTCGCGAATAACACGCACGACCTCGGCGACCTCGGCGGACAGCTCATCGCCGGTGCCGCACGGGGCGATGGCCACAGCGACGAGCGTGTTCATGCCGGTATTGGTTGCAAGCTCGGACATGGCTTATGCCTCCTCGAGCTCGAGTTGGTTATCGGCAATGTCTTGGGCGGTTGCGCGGTAGAGCTCGTCGATAAAGGCGACCTTAAAGCTTGCCGGGGCATCGGCGACGGCGGCGGCACGCGTGCCGGCAACGTTGTAGACGGCGGTACCGCAGACGGCGGCCGTAAACGGGTCGGCCGCGCAGGCGTACACGGCCAGCACGCCGCCCTGCGAGCAGCCGCAGCCGGTGATCTTTGACATGAGCGGGCTGCCGCCGTGGGACTTGGCCACCGTCGTGCCGTCGGTGATCAGGTCGACTTCGCCCGAGACCACTACGGCGCCGCCGGTGTAGCGGGCGAGCGCCACGGCGGCATCGCGGGCGGCGTCGACCGTGTCGGTGGTATCGACACCGCGCACGCGGCTCAGATCAGCCGCCTCGCCCTCAAGACCCCACAGGCCGGCGAGCGCGATGATCTCGGAGGCGTTGCCGCGCACGATGGCGGGCTTGTACTGCTTGAGCTCGTTTACCAACTGGGTGCGCAGGCTGCCGATGCCCAGGCCCACCGGATCGAGCACCCAGGGCTTGCCGGCGTCGTGTGCCGCCTTGGCCGCGCGGGGAATCGTCTGCTCGTAGATGGGGAAGAGCGTGCCCATGTTGAGATAGATGGCGCCGCCGCCGGCAACGAGCGCCTCGCCCTCGTCGGGCAGATAGACCATGGCGGCCGAACCGCCCACGGCGAGCTGCGCATTGGCGACAAAGTCGATCGTCACCGTGTTGGTGATGGAGCCGGCCATCGGATTGGTGGCGCGAATCTCCTCCGCGGCCTTGACCATATGTTGCTTAAGCTGTTTCGAATCAATCACTGCACATGCCTCCTTGGCATAGAAAAGGGGCGCTGTGCATAGACAGCGCCCCTGTAAAGGCGGCATGCTCCCTACGCCAGCATTAACTGACAGGTTCAAAGGATTGGGCCCCATGCCCTCTCAGCCTTGTGGTTTGCACCGCCGGCACTCCCGCATCGAATCTGTTGTTCCCTATACTAGCGCACCTGCCAAAAAGGGACAGGTTTATTTTGGCAGGTCGTTACAATAGGTAGGACCGATACGAATGGGGGTCTTATGATTAAACTTGTGCTGACCGATATGGACGATACGCTGATTCCAGCCGGGCATGACGGAGCCAGCGACTGCGCCATCGAGGGTATTCATGCCATGCAGGCGGCGGGTCTGCACTTTGGTCCGGTTTCGGGTCGTCAGCCGTCCGCGATGGGCTGGATGTTCAAAAGTTGTTCCGAGTGTTTTTCGACTGGCGCATTCTGTAACGGCCAGGTAATGTTTGTCGACGGTCAGGTGGTCGCTTCGCGCGCGACCGACAACGGTGCCCTGACGCGTCTGGCCGATTACCTCGAGCAAGAGACCGACGATACCTATCTAAAGGTCTACAGCCTGGGTGACGACTTTTGGGATAACGATGCCTACTGCGTGACGGGCGACCCCGAGCGCGTGCGCCGCGCCATGGAGTCGGGCGGCAACGCGTGGCTCAAGGGCGAAGAGGCCCCGTGCCGTCCTGTTGTCGATGATGCCCCGGTATACAAGGCGAATATCTGGAGCGCCCGTTCACGTGAGGAGCTCGCGGAGCTACGCGAGCGCGTTACCGCTGAGGTGCCGGAGCTCTCGCTTGTGTTTCCCAACAACCGCGTGCGCCTGTTTGACATCCTTCCGGCTGGTTGGGACAAGGGCTGCGCTGCGCTGGAGCTGGCACGCGCTTTGGGTCTGACGCCTGATGAGGTGGCCGTATTTGGCGATTCCGATAACGATCTGCCCATGATCGATGCCGTCCCCAACTCCGTTGCTGTCGCCAATGCCAACGAGGCCGTCACGGCTGCCGCACGCTGGCATATCGGCGCCGCGGCAGATGATGCGGTCGCCGGGGCTCTGCATCAGATTGCCGCCTGTGCCGCGACGGGGGAGATGCCGCCGTTTATGTGTCAGATGGATGCGATGGGTTTCGACGTCACGAACGTCTAGGGAGAAAGCTATGAAGCTTCAGCAGCTCAGGTACGTCGTCAAAGTTGCCGAATGCGGCAGCATCACCGAGGCCTCGCGCCGGCTCTTTGTGTCGCAGCCTTCGATTACCGCATCGATTCGCGATCTCGAAAACGAGATGGGTGTCCACATCTTTGAGCGCACCAACAAGGGTGTTATTGTGTCCGAAGAGGGCGAGACCTTCTTAGGCTACGCGCGCCAGGTACTCGACCAGGCCGACCTGCTCGAGGGCAAGTACAAGGGCGCATCCGAGCAGGTGCCGCATTTTAGCGTGAGCTGCCAGCATTATTCCTTTGCCGTTAATGCGTTTGTCGATGTGATTCGTAAGTTTGATGCCGCGCGTTACGACTTTACCCTGCGCGAGGAACAGACCCACGAGATTATCGAGGACGTCGCGCATATGAAAAGCGAGCTCGGCATCCTGTACCTGTCCGAGCACAATCGCGAGGTCATCGAGCGCATGCTCGCCGCCAACGAACTCGTATTCGAGGGGCTCTTCTGCGCCACGCCGCATGTCTTTGTATGCGCCGACCATCCTTTGGCAGACCGCTCCAGCGTGACGCTCGAGGATCTGGAAGACTACCCGTTCCTGTCCTACGAGCAGGGCAGCTACAACTCGTTTTACTATTCCGAGGAACTGACCTCGACCTTTGAGCGCCGCAAGAATATCCGCGTGCGCGACCGTGCGACGTTGTTCAATCTGGCCATGGGCCTTAACGGCTACACGGTGTGTTCGGGCGTGATCAGCCATGAACTTAACGGCCCCGGTATTATCTCGATTCCGCTCGATGTAGACGAGTACATGGAGATTGGCATTATCACGCGCAAGAACACGACACTTACGCGCTACGGGCAGGCCTATATCGACGCGATTCGTCAGCACATCTAGACTGCTGCATTCTGCACGGGTTAAATCTCTTTATGGCAGTCCCAACTGATATAGGAAGCATCTATATCAAACTGTTATAAACATATATTTTACGATGGCCATATGAGCGCTCATACTCTGTCCCAGTAAAGCAACCAATGCAAAGGGAGATATCTATGAGCACTTCGATTCAACCGAACGCGCCGTTTCGCGCCGATATCGTCGGCAGCTTTCTTCGTCCGCAAGCTGTAAAGGACGCCCGTGCCGCCTATGTCGCGGGTAAACTCGACGCTTCCGGCCTTAAGGCCGTCGAGGACGAGGCCATCCACGACTTAGTGGCCAAGCAGAAGGCTGCCGGCCTGCAGGTTATCACCGATGGCGAGTTCCGCCGCAGCTACTGGCACCTCGACTTTATGTGGGGGCTCAACGGCATTGTACGCCGTACCTCGCGTACGGGCTATATGTTCCACGACGAGGAGACTACGGCTGATACCGCCGTGGTGACCGGCCCTATCAGCGGCGAGAATCACCCCTTCGTCGAGCACTTCAAGTTTGTTAAGGCGCTCGAGGGCGAGGGTCAGGTCGCGCGCCAAACCATTCCAGCACCGATCCAGACGTTCTCTGAGGTCACGCTCGATCGCTGCGACGGCCAGCAGGAGAGCCTGCGCGCTGTCTATAAGACCGATGAGGAGCTTGCCGATGCCATTGCAGCCGCTTATCGCACGGTGATCGCCGACCTGTACGCAGCAGGCTGCCGCAACATCCAGTTTGATGACTGCACCTGGGGCATCTACTGCGATACCGATTTTGTCGCCAAAACCGGCATGAGCCCGGTCGACCTGCAAAAGGTAAGCGAGCTGGGCGTGGCGCTCAACAACGCCGCCATCGAGGGCAAGCCCGACGACCTGGTCATTAACACGCACGTGTGCCGTGGTAACTACCACTCTACCTATGCCTTCGAGGGCGGCTATGACCCCATCGCGCCGTACCTGTTCGCACGCGAGGATGTCGACGCATTTTACCTGGAGTTCGATACGCCGCGCGCCGGTGGCTTTGAGCCGCTCAAGTACGTTGCTCCCGGCAAGAAGGTCGTGTTGGGCCTGGTGACCACCAAGGCCGCTGAGCTTGAGGACGAGGATGCCATCGTCGAGCGTATTCACGAGGCTGCAAAGTATGTTCCGCTCGAGAACCTGTATCTGTCGCCCCAGTGCGGCTTTGCCAGCTGTGAGATTGGCAACAAGCTGACCGAGGACGAGCAATGGGCGAAGATCGCGCTGGTCAAGCGTATTGCCGAGCGTGTCTGGAAGTAGCAGTAGCGTTCGCAGGTGACGGCGCGTGCGAGACATGGCGTATCGCGTACAATGGTTCGGATCGTATCGTTCGGGCAGGTTATCCGATATGCCCGATCGCCCTTCCATTCGAAAGGACTCACATGTCCCAGCCTTCGACGCCCGTTGCCGCCGATGCCATCTACGACGCATCGTCGCTCGGCCGCCCGCGCATGTTCCTGCTCGGCCTACAGCACCTGTTTGCCATGTTTGGCGCCACCGTGCTGGTGCCCGTGCTCACCGGTCTCTCGGTTTCGGCGACGCTTTTGTTTGCCGGCTTGGGCACGCTGCTGTTCCACTTCCTGTCGCGCGGTAAGGTGCCGGCATTCCTGGGGTCGTCGTTTGCCTTTATCGCAGGTTATGCCGCCATCGCGCCCAACGGCGAGACCGAGCTTTTGCCCTACGCCTGCCTGGGCGTAGCCTGCGCCGGTCTGCTCTATCCGGTGCTGGCGGCCCTGTTCCGCGCCTTTGGCGCCAAGCGCGTCATGCGCTTCTTCCCACCGGTGGTGACTGGCCCTATCGTCATTTCGATCGGTCTGATCCTGGCAAGCTCCGCCATTGCCAACTGCCAGACCAATTGGCTTGTCGCCGTTATCGCTGTTGCAGTGATCGTCATCTGCAACATCTGGGGCCGCGGCATGGTCAAAATCGTGCCGATCCTGCTGGGCGTCGTGGTGAGCTATGCCGTTGCGGCCGCGTTGGGTGAGGTCGATTTCTCTGGTGTCGCAGCCGCGCCGTGGGTCGGTCTTCCCATCGTGTGGAACAACACCGTGTTTGCGCTCTTTGGTCCGCAGTTTGATAGCGGCCTCGCCACGACGGCCATCATCACCATCATGCCGCTGGCCTTTGCAACTATGATCGAGCATATCGGTGATATTTCCGCTATTGGCTCCACCTGCGAGCGCAACTACATTGCCGATCCCGGTCTGCACCGCACGCTGCTCGGTGATGGTCTTGCCACGATTCTGGCTTCGCTCTTTGGCGCTCCGGCCAACACCACGTATGGTGAGAACACCGGCGTGCTTGCCCTGACGCGCGTGTTCGATCCGCGCGTGATTCGCATTGCCGCGTGCTGCGCTATCGTGCTTTCGTTCTGCCCCAAGTTCGCTGCCGTGATTGCCGCCATGCCGGCATGCGTTATCGGCGGCGTGTCGCTCGTGCTTTACGGCATGATCAGCACTGTGGGCGTCCGCAACCTCATCGAGAACCAGGTCGATTTCCAGAACAACCGCAACGTGCTTGTGGCCGCTCTGGTGCTCGTGCTTTCACTCGGCATCGCGTACAGCACTGCCGGTGCCATCGTGCTGGAGCTGGGCGGCGTGACGATTTCGCTTTCCGGTCTTGCCGTGGGCTCGCTGGTTGGCATCGTGCTCAACGCAATTCTGCCCGGCAACGACTTTGAGTTTGATGTCTCCGAGCTTGAGGAGGCTGCTGAGTAGCAGCTGCGTTCAGCTAAAACAAGATATGGTGCCCATGCGTATATGCGTGTGGGCACCATTTTTAATGTGTCAGTATCCAGTGGATGCCGCGGGCCATGCGTAAGTCGGTTTGGGCAAAGTGATTGCCGGGGTTGAGCTCCAGCGTTGTTGGAATGCCGCGCTCGACGAGCAACGCTTCCATCGCGCGTGTGTCGTCGAGTACATGCCGCATCATGCGGTTGGGCGTCTTGGTTTCCTTTTTGCCGAGTGACAGGTAGACGGCTTGCGGGCTGCCGGCAAAAGGGGCCGTGCTGGCACGGTCGACAAAGTCGGGAAACCATAGCGACCCCGATGCGCTCGCGGCGCGGTCAAAGGCGTCGGTTTGCCAGAGGGACCAGAGTGCGAAGAGGCCCGCGAGCGAGTAACCGGCAATGCCGCGCCGGGTGGGCGGCTGAGGAAGCGACGACTCGACCTGGGGGATTATCTGATTCAGCAGCTCATCAAGAAAATCGGCAGCTTGGCCGCCGAAAGGCTCGGCATCGCGTACGGTCCCGTCGCATGCCCAGGGGCTCAGCTCGCGATTCCAATCGAGCCCGCCAATGGTGACGAGGGCGAATGGCGGACAGTCGAGCTCTCGGCAACACTTATAAACCTCGCTGCCGTCGCCCACGACCACAGGAAGGTAGATGACAGGCGCGCTTTCCGTATGATTCGAATAAACGGTTATCTGCTTTTGATGCGCTTCCATGACGGGCTTCTCTCAGTGTTGTGATATCGGCAGCCCTAATTGTCGCACGCCAGCGTATGCCGGTTGGGCTAGACCAAAGACAATCTCGTGCATCCCCTGCGGACGCATATGGAAAACGCCACCGCCGGAGGGGAGCTCGGCGGTGGCGTTGTTAAACGGTGCTGGGGCTCGGGGCCTTCGCGGGAGCTGCCATGTGCGCAGAGGCGTCTAAGAACGCTTACGGCTCGCCATGGTGCCTGCGGC
The DNA here is from genome assembly GCA_900556675.1 of uncultured Collinsella sp. Taxonomy (GTDB): domain Bacteria; phylum Actinomycetota; class Coriobacteriia; order Coriobacteriales; family Coriobacteriaceae; genus Collinsella. The sequence continues at coordinate 5,069 of USQE01000019.1, read as the reverse complement.
GATAGCGGCTGTTCCCGCAAGGACGGTTGCCACGATGGCCGGACCCGAGGTGTCGCCGGTTGCCGCGAGCACGCCGGTAGTCTTGGCTTTCGTGGTTGAAGCCGCAACGGCCTTGGTCGGCTTTGAGCCCTCAGGCTTGGGGTTCTGCTTGGACTCCGCGGGCTTGCTTTCTGCGGGCTTGGTCTCGTCGGGCTTGGGGTCTTCCGGCTTGGCTACCTCGGGAGGTGCGATGGTCGTACTTTTGGCGACTGCTTTGATATAGAGGGAGTCGACCGTGGCGTCGCCCGTGCCGATGGCTTGGCCTGCCTCGTAGATGCCGTCACGGAGCTTGCGATAGTCAATGATCTTGCCGCCTTCGGGCGTCTGGATGGCGGCGTTCTCAATCTTGATGGTGCCGATTGTCTTGCCGTCAGCGCTCATGGCACGGGCAAAGATTGCCGCTGCGGATGATCGAGATGACTGCGGGTGTGACGCCCTCGCTGGTCTGGGCGATGATGCCGATGTTCTCGCCTTGGGGTTCGCGCCTCGTCTCGCCATCTTGGTTTTCGCTGTAGGGGATGGGGCCGTCGCCGTTCTCGACATAGCGGGCTATGGCCTTGACAACGGAGTCGCTGATGTAGATGTGGCCGCCCTTCTCGTTGGGTCGATCGTTTCTGGTGGAGAATGCAGCCGAAACCTCGCCTTCCGCAAACGCGTCCACGGTGGAGCCGTTCTTGACGACGATGTCGTCCTGGTAGGTGAAGAGGGCGTTGGCGCCACCGTATCTGCCTTTACTTGCACGGACCGTCACGTTTGCATGATCGAGGGTGATGCCCTTGTGGGCATAGACGCCATATTCAACACCGTTTACGTTGAGGGAGGCGTTTGTGGCTGCGAGGCTGCCCTTGGCCTCGACGGCAGCGTCTTTCTCGGAGCTTGCCTTGACCTGGCTGCCGTCCGAGATGTTGATATTGCCGCCGCTCCAAAGGGCCTCACCATCGGCTGAGCTTGCCTCGACCGTCCCGCCACCCTTGATGGTGAGGTTCTTGTCGGCTCCAATACCCTTGTCCTTGGTAGCCCTGGCGGTGACGGCTCCGCTGTCGTCAATCGTGATATTGCCGTTTGCCCTGATGCCATCCGATGCACCCGTGGCGTTGACGTTGCCCGAACCTTTGATAGCGAGATCACCTCCGGCATTGATGGCATCAAACCCAGTGCTCGTGGCGTTGACGGATCCGGCTCCGTCGATGTTGATATTACCCGTGGAGAGGATAGCGTCCTCAGTAGATGTCACGCTGAGCGTGCCGCCCTCGTCGCCTTGGATATTGAGCTCGGCATTCTCGTTAGTGCCATGAGAAACGTTGATGCTTTCGATCCATTCGGCAGTGACGATGTTGGTTCCCGAGTAATTCACGTTGAGCTTGCCTGCGGCCTGGATCTCGCCGCCGTTATAGTTGTTGAGCTTCAAGTCGTCGGCGCCGTCCCACGACCAGGTACCGGCCTCGTCGCTCGCCGCGGTGTTGTACTTGTTGCCGCCGACCTTGACCCATTCCGCTGCGAGCGAGACGCTCGGCATGAGCAGCGAGCTCACCGTGAGCGCGCAGGCCAGGCCGCAGACGATGCGGCGCGTCACGCGGCGCCAGCTGCCGTGCGCGAGTCCTATGCGATGGCGAACGTCGGGTTCGGCAACATGGGTTCCGGCGGTAGTGTCATTGCGTTTGGGGGTCGTGAACAAGGCTGCCATGGTTGCTCCCGTTCTCATAGGGCCTATACGACTAGATTCAGCGTATCTGCTGGATGTTGCCGGCGGTAGTGCCGTTTGGAGGGCAAAATGGCCAAAATTGGGGAGAAATAGGCCGCACGCCGGCGCAGGGACCGGCGCTAAAAGAAAAGCGCGGGGCCGCATGGCGACTCCGCGCTTTATTGTTCAGCTTTTGCAGCCTTGCCCTTACGCTACGAAGAAGTAGACGAGGAAGGCAAGGGCTGCGATCCACATGAGCGGCTTGATCTTGGAGGCCTCGCCCTTAAAGAGCGCGACGATCACGTAGGCGATAAAGCCCAGGCCAATGCCGGCAGAGATGGAGTAGGTGAAGGGCACGCCGGCGACAATCATGAACGCCGGGAAACCCTGCGACACGTCGGACCAGTCGATCTCGGAGGCCTCGCTCATCATGAGGTAGCCGACGTAGACCAGAGCACCGCAGGTGGCGGCGCTGGAAACGATGGTGACGATGGGGGAGAAGAACGCGGCGAGAATGAACAGCACGCCGGTGGTGACGGAGGTGAGGCCCGTGCGGCCACCGTCGGCGGCGCCAGAAGTGGACTCGACGAAGGTGGTGATGGAGGAGACACCCATGAAACCGCCCACAGCGGCGGCGGCGGAGTCGACGATTAGGATCTCCTTGATATTCTCGACGTTGCCGTCGTCGGTGAGGAACTCGCCCTGCTTGGCCACGGCCATCGCGGTGCCCATGGTGTCGAAGAAGTCACTCATGAGCAGCGAGAACGAGATGACGAGGAGCGTGGGGTCGGTAAGGACCTTGACGATGGCGGGCACGCCGCCGGCGTCGGCGATGGGGCCACCGATGCTCGAGAAGTCGAGCGGGGCGATGATACCGGTCGGAGCCTGGGTCACACCTAGGGGGATACCGGCGATGACGGCGACGACGATGCCGATGAGCAGCGAGCCGGGGACGTTGCGGCAGGCGAGGGCGACTGTCACCAGGATGGAGATGATGCCGACGATGAAGGTGGGGGAGGTGATGTCGCCCAGACCGACGAGTGTACCGGCGCCAGCGGTGATAATGCCGGCATCGCACAGGCCAATCATGGCGATGAACAGGCCCAGACCCACCGAGATGGCGTGACGCAGGACAACCGGGATGGCGTCCATGATGGCCTCGCGCAGGCCACAAAGCACGAGCAGCAAGATGACGATACCCTCGAGGAAGATAACGCTCATGGCCACGTGCCAGTCACCGCCGCAGACGGTGGTGGCGATTCCAGCGATCATCGCGTTGACGCCTAAGCCCGACGCGCAGGCGAGCGGGCGGTTGGCGAAGATGCCCATGCAGATGGTCATGATGCCGGCGCCCAGGCAGGTGGCGCAGGCGAGCGCTCCCGCATCGATGCCGGCGCCCGAGAGCACCGCGGGGTTGACGGCAATGATGTAGGCCATTGCCAGGAACGTTGTCAGTCCAGCGCGAAGTTCGGTCCCGATTGTGGACTTGCGCTCGCTGACGTGAAATAGTTCGTCCATGCATACCCTTTCCTTGTTCGGCCCCGAGTTTAGGCCGATTGACACGAACTCACCCACTATAGCCCCTTTACGACGCTGTTGTTCCTCGCATGTTGATGTTCGGCGCTTTGTAGCAGACGGACGGTATTTTTCGCATGAAAATGTGTGGGTACCGTATACTTAAGCGGTTACAACGACCCCTATGGAGGAACGTATGATTAAAGAGCTCTGCCACGACGAGGCTATTCTGTCCCAGCGTTGCGAGGTCGCGACCGTCGAAGACGAGTCGGTCGCACAGGACCTGATCGATACCATCAAGTCGCTCGACGATGCCGGCTGCCTTGCCGCCAACCAGATCGGCATCACCAAGAAGGTCTGCGTCTACCTGGACGATGCCGGCGAGCCCCATGTGCTCTACAACCCCCGTCTGGTGTTTGGCCTGGGTGCCAGCAAGATGGAGGAGAGCTGCCTGACGCACGAGGAGATCACCAAGTCCACGCGCTACATCAAGTGCAAGGTTGCTTTTGACCAGATCGTCGACGGCAAGATGCGCGAGCGCAAGCAGGACTTCGTCGGCTTCGAGGCGCAGATGATCCAGCATATGATCGACCACTGCCTCGGCAAGTTGGTCTAAGGGGATCAAAGCACCGCACCTTGCCGCTCAATCGTCGCTCGCGTACCTTAAGTACGCTTCGCTCCTCTTTCGTGGCAATCTGCGGCACTTTGACCCCTTAGACGACCTGCGGGGTTAACTTGGTTGAGTTTATCCTGCTTGAATAGCCCGGGCGTGACATTGTTGTCATGTCCGGGCTTTTGTGTTTAGCGCCTCTTTGTTTGGTGACAATAACCTTAGCAAGAACGTAAAGCTGGGAGGCGCTATGTGTACGAGCATTCGATTTACCGATAATTCCGGCCACATGTATCTAGGCCGCAACCTCGACTGGAGCTTTGACTACGGCCAACAGGTTCGCGTGATGCCGCGCGGGTTTCACATTCCGTATTCGTTTATCGACGACGCAACAGCGGCACACGCGGTGATCGGTATGTGCATCGATTACAAGAACTATCCCATGTTCTTCGACTGCGGCAACGATGCGGGCCTCGCCGTGGCGGGTCTCAATTTCCCGGGTTATGCCGAGTATGCCGAGGACCCTGTCGACGGCAAGACCAATATCGCAGCCTATGAGTTTCCCTTGTGGGTGGCAGCGACGTTCTCGACGGTCGACGAGGTCGAGGCTGCGCTGCGCGATACGGTGATTGTCGCCAAATCTGCAGGAGAGGGGCTGGGCGTGTCGCTGCTCCATTGGATTATCGGCGACAGCCAGCGTAGCATCGTGGTCGAGATGATGGCTGACGGCCTGCATGTATACGACGATCCGGTCGACACCCTTGCCAATCAGCCCACCTTCCCGTGGCACATGGAAAACCTGCGCACCTATATCACGGCCACAAGCGATTTTCCGCAGACGGCGACATGGCGTGGCGCCGAGCTCAAGCCCTATGGCGCGGGTGCCGGCATGCGCGGTATTCCGGGTGACTGCTATTCGCCGAGCCGTTTTGTAAAGGCGGCGTACCTCAATGCCAATTACCCGCAAAAGGAGAGCGAGACCGAAAACGTCGTCCGCATGTTCCGTTCACTCGAGGGCGTGGTGATGATTGAGGGGGCGTCCAGGATGGGCGATGGCAAGTTCGAGAAGACTATCTATACCGGATGCTTTAGCGCGCGCACGGGCAATTATTACTACGCGATGTATGGGGATCCGTCGATTCGCTACGTGAGCCTGACGGATGCCGAGGGCGCGAGCCCCGATAGACTCGTGGTTCCCGAGCCGCGTCGTTCGTAGCCGCTAGC
>USQE01000018.1 GCA_900556675.1 uncultured Collinsella sp. | reverse complement strand
CCTTGCCGGCAAGATCGTGGTCTTTGCCCTGGGCACCAACGGCCTAGTGACCGATGCCCAGATTGACGCCATCATGGCCGATGCCGGCAATCAGCGCACCGTCGTATTTGTAAACACGCGCAGCCCGCAGCCATGGGTCGGGTCCACGAACCAGGCCATCGCCAACGCCGCCACGCGCTACAAGAATGTACGCGTTATCGACTGGTACGGATATAGTTCCAACCGCAATGATCTGTTCGACGGCGACGGCACGCACCTGTCGGCCACCGGCGTGACCGAGTACCTCAACCTGATCCACGATGCCGTCAAGAAGGACCTGCCCGTGCATCCCGAGGATCACGTTAACGATCCGCAGCCGGCGGCTGTCAAATCCGCTGCCGATGCACTCGTCAGCGCCCTCGCCTACAAACCGCACAAGCTAGGCACCGACAAGTAACGCGCAGCCAAATCTGCTTCCACCCGCAGCAAACAACCCAAAATCGCTCTTTTCGAGCCGACTCCGAGAGGCCGTGGGCAAAAAAACAGGCCGCAGCCCATGGCGGCGGCCTGTTTAGAATCTAATAGAGGTGCTATGCGCTGTAACCCATCGCCTGCAGAACAAACATGACGACCGTCAGCACTGTAATCACACCGATAGTCGCCCACGTGAGCACATTCCACACGCGGCCGTTGCGGTTGGCGCCCATAATGTGTCGATCGGCGGCAATAAGCACCTGGAACACCAGGACCACAGGCAAAAGCACGCCGTTGATGACCTGCGAGGTCATCATAATCTGGAACAGGTCGACGCCGGGCATGAGCACCAGCACGGCAGAGATGCCAATGATAGCCGTAATAATGCCGCGATAGACCGGGGCCTCGTCCCAGCTGCGATCGGCACCGCGCTCCCAGCCAAATGCCTCGCAGATAGCGCTGGACGTAACGCCCGGAAGCACGCAGGCGGCCAAGAAGCTCGCCGCGACCAGGCCCGAGGCAAACAGCACCGTGGACCACTGGCCCGCGATGGGCTCCAACGCGCGGGCGGCGTCGGCAGCATCGCTGATCTGAATGCCCGCAGGGAACAACACCGTACCGGTCGTTATGATAATAAAGCCGGCAATGACATCGGCGGCGATCGAGCCGCTCACGGTATCAATGCGCTGCAGCACGATATCGTCCTCACCCGCATTCTTATCGACCACGTTGTTCTGCGCCAAGAAGATCATCCACGGCGCGATGGTGGTGCCGATCGTTGCGACCACAAGCGACACGTAACTGGGGTCGTTTTGGATGTTGGGCACAACCAGGTCGACCGCCACCTCGCCCCAGCTGGGACCAGCCATAAATGCAGCGACGATGTAGGTCACAAACACGCAGCTCACCAGCAGCAGAATCTTCTCAATGCGCTGGAAGCTGCCCGACATGGTAAGCATCCAAACCAGCAGCGCCACGAGCGGCACCGAGATGCTCGCCGGCACGCCAAAGAGGGCAAGACCGCTCGCGATACCCGCAAACTCTGAGATGGTAACGGCCGTGTTGGCGATCAGCAGCGCCGCCATGGCCAGCACGCTCCTGCGCACGCCAAAGCGCTCGCGGATGAGCGAAGCCAGGCCCTTGCCCGTGACGCAGCCACAACGCGCCGCAGTCTCCTGCGTCACGATGAGCAGCACGGTCATGACAGGAAGCATCCACAGCATCTTGTAGCCATAGCTGGCACCGGCGCTGGAATACGTGGCGATGCCGCCGGCGTCATTGCCCGAAAGCGCCGCCAGAAGGCCAGGGCCCATGGCGCCAAAGATGGCCGCGATGGTCAGCTTTTGCTTGGCGCTCGCCTTTTGCTTCGTGTTTTGCACGCGACCACCTACCCCATGACCGACATGGTGAGCAGCACTGCGGCGATGCAGTACGCCACGCATGAGATCATGACGGCAATGACGTTCATGGCGGTACCCGACGTATTGAGGTCGTGCTCGTCACGCCAGAACAGCACCATCAGGTAAATCACGGCGCTCATGTTGCCAATCAGACAAACGATGGCCGCAATGTTAAAGCAGCCGGTAAAGAGCTGCTCTTCAAACATGGGCGCGTCGGGGAATGCGGCGGTGCGCACCAGCTGGGCGCACAGGTAGGTCACGAGCGACAGGATCAGGCCCATGCCCGTGCTCTGGAAGAAGAACCCCAGATACGGCTTGGGCTCATCGTCATGGCCGTCGTACTCCAGGAAGTAGTTCTTGACGAACGACACCATACGCGAGGCAGCCAGCAGCACGAGCGGCATGGCGCACATGGGGAACACCACCAGATGCGCAGAGCCCAGCGCTGTCCCCAGCACTGTTGCCATGATGCACGAGGCAATACCCCACACGACAACCCAGTACTGGCGATGCACAAACCAGCTGAGCACATTCGTCGAGTCGTCGGACGCGCTATCGCCCGAACCGATGCCTGCGATCTGCAGGTCCTCCTGGTGCTCCTCGGCGATAACGTCCATGGCGTCGTCAAAGGTCACGATACCCAAGATGTGACGGTTCTCGTCGCAAACGGGGATGGCGACCAGGTCGTACTTGGTCATCTCGTCCGTTACGTCTTCCTGGTCATCGTCGGGCGACACATACACCAGGTCGCGATAGGCCAGCTGGCCCAGCGTGGCATCGCGGTCGGCCACGATGAGCGTGCGCAGCGAAAGGACGCCGGTGAGCATGCCGCTCGGGTCCTCGGTATAGACATAGTAGACGCTCTCGAAGTCCTCATCGAGCTTGCGGATCGCCTCGATGGCGTCACCGACCGTCGCCGTGGCGGGCAGGGAGACAAACTCCGAGGTCATGATGCGACCGGCAGTGTTGTCCTCATAGCCCAGCAGGTTACGAATCGCCTTCTCCTCCTGAACGCCCATCAGGCGCAACAGCTTCTCGGCCTTCTCGTAATCGAGCTCATCGATCAGGTCGGCGGCGTCGTCCGGGTCCATCATGGCCAGCATCGACGATGCGTCCGTATCGGACAGGCCCTCGAGCATCTCGGTCATAAGCTCGTCGTCGTCGAACTCCGAGATGGCCTCGGCGGCCTGGGCGGTGTCGAGCTGCGCGAACACCTGCGCACGCAGGCGCGGGTCGAGCTGCTCGATAATGTCGGCGATGTCAGCAGGGTGCAGCTCGCCAAGCGTCTTGTGCGACACCGAAAGCTGGATGTTTTTAGTCGAACGGTCGAGCAGGTCCATGTAGGACCAGGCGATGATGTCCTCGCCGAGCGGTTTGCCCAGGTGCTTCATAAAGCTCTCGACGACATGCTCGAGGGCGGGGCTGATCGCGCGCAGCAGACCACGGGCGCCAACTTCGGCACCCAGCAGACGCAGCTGATTTTCGCCCGACATGGAAAACTTGATGTCGTTTACGCGCACGACCTTCATGCCCTGCGTGTCGACAATCTGCTTGTTGAGCACGTCGCGCGCGAGCAAAAGTTCGGTCGGCTGCAGGTACGAAAAACGGATTTCGGTGGCCGGCGACTTAAGGTGTACGCCCGTCTCGTCGATACGGTCGACCCATTTGCGCCAGCTGATCATAAACGGCGTCTTGCCGGGTCCGCGGAACGCGAGCGACGTTACGTGCGGAAAAACTTCGCCGGTAGCAATGCCAAAATCGTTCACAACGCCGAGCTTTTCGCCATCGACGTCCAAGACCGGCAGTTTGAGCATCTCACTCAGATAATTCACTGGTGCTCCCCATCATTATCCCTTCGGACTGCGGCCATGCCGGCACGCCGTCCGTGGACTATTAGATATGTATACGCATGCGCGGGCGGCACGCCGCTCGGCGCTCACACCCCGTACATGCGCAAGAAGCACCTGCATGGGGTCATCGACTGTATGGTCGAGGTTTGGATTTCACCTGCAACCTTTCTCTTGACCCTTGTTATCCGCAGTAACTATAGCATCAGCATCGCGCCGTGGCGTCAAATTTATGCTCCAAACATCGCAGGCATATCAAACGCTGACGCATCCGTGACATAGTCATTGGGGACGTTCTTACATGACTAGTCTGTGGTGTCGTCATCTTCGGCGAGCTGGGGGAACACGGCGTTTTTGGGCATGGCGGCCTTCGTCAGCGAGGTGAGCTTTTTGCTCAGCGATGTATCCGTCTTGACCAGATCGCTCAATGTCACGATTTTGTAGCCGTCGGCAATAAGCCCGTCGATAATCTGCGGCAGCGCCTCGAGCGTCTGCTCGGCACATTCATCGTTGTCGGTCAGCAACACAATGTTGCCCGGCGTCACCGAATCGAGCACCGTCGAGACCTGCTCGTCGGCACCGTTGAGCAGCCAGTCGCCCGAATCGATATTCCACGAGACCACGGCAGACACCAGGTCCATCGCATCAATCCAGTTTTGCTCGTCAAAGGCTGCGTAGGGAGCACGCAAAAGCATCGTCGACGTTCCGGTCGCGGACTTGATCGCCTCGGTGCCCTTCGAAACCTGTTCGCGCACCGCATCGCGATCCTTGCCCTTGAGCGATTCGTCGCTGTAACTGTTGGAGCCGACCTCGCAGCCGGCATCGACAATCGCCTTGGCCGTGGCGGGCGAGGCCTCGGCCGCATCGCCCGACAGGAAGAACGTCGCGGTGACGCCCTTTTCCTTGAGCACCTGCAAGATCTGCTTGGTCGCTCCGCTCGGGCCCTCATCAAACGTCAGCGCCACGTACTTTTCGTTGCCCTTGGGCGCCACGCTCGCGCACTCGACCACGCAATCGGTGGCGGGCACGACCTCGCCGCGGTCCTGCGTCTTGCCCGACTGCTCGCCGACCCACACCTCGGAGCGACCCTGGATACCCCACGTCTTAACGTACTCGATGGCACCCGTGCCCTCGACCTTGAGCTTGGGCTCGATAGCCGTCGCCTGGACCTCATGCTTCTCATACGTGTCGCGGCCGTCTTTGACCGTCACCTTCTCGCCGCCCGTAAGCTCGCGGCTTTTCCACTTGCCCTGTTTTATGCGCTTGCCGTCCACCTTTACCGACAGCTTTTCGCCGCCATGGCGGGTCAGCACGCTGTCGTCAACGGCCAGCAGATCACCAGCGTCGTAGGTATCGGTCAGCTCCTGGTCGTCGATGAGATTTTGCAGCGTAGAGCCGACGCGCACTGCAGTCTCCTGGCCGTTGAGGACGACATCCACGCTGCGGTTGACGTAGCCCACAACGGCGGCGACAAACAGCACGAGCGCGCAGCCCACGGCGATGAGCGCATAGGGCAGGCGAGACGGACGACGGGGCGTGCGGCCGTTGCCGATGCGAGCGCTGCGGTCGCTAAAGCCGCGGCTATGGTTGAGATACATCGCGCCGGGCTTACGGTGACGCTTGCGCTGACCGCTGGGCAGCTGCCCCAGGTCGCGGCGCGCCGTTGGACGCGCACCCGAGCGCCCGTTTAAGTTAGATCCGTTTTGGCGCATGTGCCCTCCCCCATAAACGCAGCAAGCCGGAGCAACAGGTCTCCGGCTTGCCTCCCATCAATTGGTACGTCGCTATTTGCTGGCTTTCGACGAGCCCCCGCTCGCCTTTTGGTATTCGTCCTTAAAGGCCTTGAACATACCGCGCGTCTTGCCGAGCTGCTTGCCCAGCGCGCGACTGCCCTTGTCCACGGCGACCGAACCCTTGTCATCGAGCACCTTGGCGCCCTTCTTGACCTTATCGCCCACCATGACGCTTGCCTCGGCAGCCTTTGCGGCGGCGCCGCCCGAATACCCGAGCGACTTGACCTCGTCCGAAACGATCATCGCGCCGTCCGCATAGCCGCGCAGCATCGTCGGCGGCATCTGCATGTCGCCCACCAGCACACTCGAGGCAGTGCCGGCGGTCACGTAGAACGTCTGCACGATGCCCGAACGCGGCTTGAACTCCACATCCGAGCAATAGCCCACGACATCGCCCGACTCCGTGCGCACGTCCATGCCAACCCAGATAATGCAATCGTCCAGGTTGATGTCGAGGCGCTTGGCCGCAGCGGCATCGTAGGTGCCCTTGACGTCGTCAACCGCGATGGCGCCCTCGTAGACGCCAATGGCATCGAGCGCCACAAATCGGTCGGGGCGCTCGATCATGCCCGCGATATCGGACTGGCGCACCATAAAGCCCACCACGCGCGTACCGCCCGGGGTAAAGACCGGAAAGTGAATCTTGCCGAGCTTTTTAGGGCTGCGCGGCGTGCCGTCTTTTTTGGTGCGCTTATCCTCGGTAGGCTTGCGATAGATCTTGGCGCCGACAAAATCCCCGGCGCGCATTATGCCTCGGTCGAAGGCTCCGCGGCCTCGGCGTCGGCCTCGACGGCGTTTTCGACCACGACATCGGCGGCGGGCGTCACGTTACCGCCCGAGATGGCGTCGTTGAGCTGCTCGCGCAGCTGGTCCATGCGCTCGCGGGCAAGGTCAACCTTGGCACGCAGGTCATCGGTCTTGGCGTCGACCATCGGGCCAAAATCGTTGACCGCAGCGCGGGCCTCCTCGGCACCGTGCTCGTAGGTGTCGCGCATGTTATCCCAGGCGTCGTTGGCGATATCGGCAGCCATGGCGCGGGTCTCGGCGCCCGAGCGCGGAGCCAGGGCAACGCCGATGATGGCGCCGGCGGCGGCACCGAAGAGCGCACCCGAGATAAAGTTGAAAGTCTTACCCATGTTCATTCCTCTCCTGCGGTCACCTCGGCGCCCACCGTTTGAATGCTGTCCATTATACCCGCAGCACAGCGCTTGCCGTCTTGCTCATCTGCGTACGGTAAAGGCGCAGGTACATGATGGTGATAAGCGGATGAGCCTACTCCTGCGGCATGGCAGGCATGGCCACTGTAGCGCCCGGGTCCTCGCCGGCGCCGTCAACGAGCGGCAGCGCTCCCTCGCGCGCGGGGGCCACCGGAGCCGTCGCCGCGCCACCGTAGACGGCAGCGGGGGCCTCGTGGCTTTCGGCGGTCGCGCCCTCGGTATCGATTGCCTCCTGCGGCTCGTCGTCAAAGCTCGGGACGCCCTGGGGCTCCGCGGGCTCGGGCTCGACGGCCTCCTCAGCAGACACCTCGACGGCAGCCTCGGCAGGCGCCTCACCCTCGGTCACGTCCCCGGCCTCGCCCTCGGCGTTCGCGGCGGCGACGGCCTCGTGCGGGTCCTTGCCCTCGGCCTCGGCACGCATGCCCAGCACCAGGTTGCGCAGGCCCGCGACCGTACCGTCCACATCGGGAGCGGGCTGGTCGGCATGCAGATAGGCCCAATCCATCATAAAGGTCGCCGAAGACAGCGCACCGATGGCCAGCGCGTCGTCGGGACACGAAAGCTCGACCTCAAAGACACGCTCATCGTGCTCACTCACGCGAGTGCGGCCGCACGAAATGCTGCCAGCGAGACCGGTCTCGTTCATGAGCTCGACCGTCACGTGCTCCAGCAGATGGCAAAGCTCGGTCTGGCCCATGCAGTCCTGGAATTCGCGACCGGAATCGCCCAGGCACAGGTGCTTGGCAATTGCGGGTACCAGGTAGTACACGCGCGCCGTGGCCTCGATGTCCTCCGAGGTCATGAGCGGCATGCCGGGGTTCACCAGCACGTGCGCGCAGATCTTGTCCTCGCTGACGGTGACCTTAAGGATGTTGAACAGGCCTGCCATAACTCTCCCCTACTCTTCCTTACCCTACTCGTCGCCGTCGTGCGGGTCCGCAGAGCCCGCACCAGACGCCGTCGGCTCGTCTGCCGAGGGCTCGGAATCCTTCTTATCGGTTTCGGCCGGAGCGATCACGCGAATGAGCGAGATGCGCTGGCCACGCATCGACTGCACCTTAAACTTGTACCCCGCAACCTCAAACACCTCTCCGATGTCGGGCACCGAGTCGCAAAGCTCCAAAATCCAGCCGGCGATGGTCTCATAATCATCGCTTTCCTCGAGCGGCCAACCAAGCTCAATCGCGTCATCGCACGAAAAACGCCCATCGACGAGCCACTCGCGGCGCGAAAGGCGCGTGAGGTACTTGTTGTCGGGGTCGAACTCGTCCTCGATCTCGCCCACGATCTCCTCGACGATGTCCTCGATGGTGATGATGCCGGCCGTGCCACCGTACTCGTCCACGACCACTACGATCTGGTCGTGCGAGGTCTGCATCTCGGACAGCAGCGGCAGGATGTCCTTGGTGTCGGGCACAAAGGTGGCGTCGCGCAAAAAGTCGACGATGGGCTGGTCGCCCTTGCCGTCGAGCGCGGGCTGGATCAGGTCCTTGATGTGCGCGATGCCGGCGACGTTATCGGGATCCTCGTGATAGACGGGGATGCGGCTAAAGCCGGTCTGGCGCATGGTGGATAGCACGTCGGCGACCGTCTCGTCGTCCTCACACATGGTGGTGTCCACGCGCGGCACCATGACCTCGCGGGCAACGGTGTCGCCCAGGTCGAAGATCTCGTGGATCATGCGCTTTTCCTCGTCGAGCAGGTCGTCCTGCTCCGAGACCATGTACTTGATCTCTTCCTCCGAGACGTTTTGGCGGTCGTCGGCGCTCTTGATGCGCAGAATGCGGGCCAGGCCATCGGAGCAAGCGCCGGTCAGCCACACGAGCGGACGGGCGATCTTTTGGAAAAACGACAACGGTCCCACGACCTGCTTGGACACGCCTTCGGCGTTGGCCAGGCCGATGCGCTTGGGCACAAGCTCGCCAATCACGATGGACACGAAGGCGACGGCGACGGTGATGATGACCGGCGCCAGGCCGCGCGCAATGGCGGAGAGCGGCGCGATGCCAAAGCTCATGAGCCACGTGGCAAGTGGGTCGGACAGGCTCGTCGAGGCGACGGCGGACGAGGCGAAGCCCACGAGCGTGATGGCGACCTGGATGGTGGCGAGCAGCTGGTCGGAGTCGGCGGCCAGCTTAATGGCGCGCTCGGCGCGCTTGTCGCCTTCCTCGGCATCGTGCTCCAACACGGCGCGCTTAGCCGTGGTGAGCGCCATCTCGGACATGGAGAAGTAGCCGTTGATGAGGGTTAAAACGAGGGTAGTGATAAGGGAGATGGTTATGTCCATCGGGAGTTTCTCGAACCTCCAAGATTCGGGCGTCAGGGTAAAACGTTCATGGCGGATACGGCAATTGCGCCGGCGCCCAAACGAGGACGCGGGCGCGCAGGCATGGTCGCTAGATTACGAAAAGGATCACCGCCATGAACTGGAAGATGCTGCCGGCGAGCACCCACAGGTGAAACACGCTGTGCAGATAGCGCACGTTTTTGGCGATATAGAACGGCACGCCCGCGGTGTAGCACACGCCGCCGACGGCGAGCAGGGCAAGCGCCACAGGGTTGAGCAGTGCCACAAGTTCGGGCAGCTTAAAGACAACGAGCCAGCCCATCAGCAGGTAGACCAGGCCGCTTACCCAGTGCGGTTGACGCTCACGCATAAAGCACTCGAGGGCGATGCCAATAATGGCGATGGCCCATACGGCAAAGAACAGCGCAGGGCCGCCGTCGTTTGCGAGCGTGATGAGGCAGAACGGCGTATAGCTGCCGGCTATGAGCAGGTAGATGCAGCTGTGGTCGATAATGCGGAACACGCGCTTGGCACCCGCGGGCTGAATCGCATGGTAGAGCGTGGAGGCAAGGTATTCGAGGATAATGCTGACACCATAGACAATCGCCGCGGCCATGTGGGCCGGGCCTCCGCCGCGCAGGGCAGCGAATACGATCAGGAGCACCAGGCCCGCGATACCCAGCAGGCAGCCGACACCATGGGTGACGGAGTTCATGATCTCCTCGCCCACCGTGTAGTGTGGAACGGCCGCGGTCTTGGGTCGCGGCTTAGAACTGTCGCTCGAATCGGACATGCCGGTTACATCCTCCAACGTAAAGAGTTCTCAACACTATATCAAAGCGTCTAGGTACGTGCGAAATTTGCACCATACGTGACCCTTTGTTTACCCATTCTTTGCCTGTTGACGCATCAACGGCGAACGTCCATAATGCGCTTGCATTAAATGTTGATGTATTAACATCTTATAGGAGAATACCGTATGGCTCAAAACGCACGTTCCCATCGAAAGCTCAAGATAGCCGGCATCGTTGCACTGGTGGTTGTCGTTGCGCTGCTCGGATTTGCCGGCAACTTCCTGTTTGACTTCGCGCTGAATCCCCGCGCGCCGTACACCATGAAGATGATGCAGGATAGCAAGAACGACAAAGACGGTGAGCAGCCGGATGCCGAGGACACCGAGGCGCGGGCATGGTTTAAAGAAAACCGCAAGAGCAGCAGCCTCACCGCAGATGACGGAACCGAGCTCGCCGCTTGGTATTTTGCTGCTTCGGAGAGCACGCACGACTACGCCGTCTGCCTGCATGGATATACCAACGAGCCCATCGGTATGGCCCGATACGTCAAGCGATTCCACGACCGCGGCATGAACGTACTCGCACCCGCCGCCCGCGCCCACGAGCGCTCCGGCGGCGACTATATCGGCATGGGCTGGCCCGAGCGCCTCGATGTCGTTGCATGGATTGGGCGGATCGTTGCGGCCGACCCCGAGGCGCGCATCCTGGTCTTTGGCGAGTCGATGGGTGCGGCAACCGCCATGAACGTCGCGGGGGAATCTCTGCCCGCGAACGTGAAATGCATTATCGAGGACTGCGGTTATACGAGTGTTTGGGACGAGTTTTCCCTGCAACTCAAGGACGTGTTCGGCCTGCCCAGCTTTCCCTTGCTCGATGTAGCAAACTTCGTGTGCAACGTGCGCGCGGGCTACGACTTTCATAAGGCGAGCAGTGTGGAGCAACTCAAACACGCGACGGTTCCCATGCTGTTTATCCACGGCGACAAGGACACCTTTGTGCCGTACGACATGCTCGACCAAAACTACGACGCGTGCGCCAGCAAGGTCAAGCAAAAGCTCACCATCCATGGCGCCACCCACGCCAAGAGTGCGCAAGTTGACCCCGAGCTCTACTGGAACACGGTCAACAACTTCCTCGACGAGTATTTTTAGGCGAATAGTAACGTCTGAGGCTTTATCTGACCCCCTATTTTCGGAAGTATGCGGCAAAATCTGGAACTGCCGACCAGACCGTAGTTTTACCAACAATTTATCAGGGGTTTTGTTGCCAAAAAACGTCGTGTGCTCGGCGGTCTCGAAATTTGCCGCATACTTCCGGAAAACCGCCCGAGAGCGTTGCGCTCGCGGGCGGCTTTTGCTCAACTAACGCTACAAAAGCGCTTATTTTGTCCAATAGCTAGGCGCTATTTGACCTCGATGAGCTCGTACTTTCTCGTGCCCAGGCCGATCTTCTCGGCGTGTGCGATACAGGTGCGCCAGTCGGTGTCGGGATGCGTGATGCAGAAGGGGTCCTTGGCCTGCTCGCCCTCCAGATGCTCGTGGTTGTGCTCCATCTTGGCCGCGCTATCGGTGAGCTCGGTGTTGGGCAGCGGTTCGGATGCCATGACGGCATCGGCGCAGGCCTGGTCGATGGCGACCGGGTCGAAGCTCGCGAACATGCCGATGTCGTTGACGATAGGCGTATCGTTTTCGGGATGGCAATCGCAGTTGGGGCTGATGTCCATGGCAAGCGAGATGTGGAAGCTCGGACGGCCGTCGACAACGGCCTTCGTATACTCGGCGATCTTGCAGTTGAGCACGTCGGCCGCAGCGTCATGGCCGGGCTTGATGGCGTCCTGGTTGCACACGCCGATGCAGCGGCCGCAGCCCACGCAGCGATCGTGGTCGATGGCAGCCACGTGCACCGTGCGAGTGTTGCCGCTGGCAAGCTCGCGCTCGCGGGTGCCGTCGAACGAGATGGCGTTGTGCGCGCAGATCTTTTCGCAGGCACGGCAGCCAACGCAGTGCTCGGTCGCGACGTTCGGCTTGCCGGCGGCATGCTGCTCCATCTTGCCGGCGCGACTGCCGCCGCCCATGCCCAGGTTTTTCATGGCACCGCCAAAGCCGGCCTGCTCATGGCCCTTAAAGTGGGTGAGGCTGATCACGATATCGGCGTCCATGAGCGCCTGACCAATCTTGGCCTCGTGCACGTACTCGCCGCCCTCGACCGGGACAAGCGCCTCGTCGGTGCCCTTGAGGCCGTCGCCGATGAGGATGTGGCAGCCGGTGGAGTAGGGGGTGAAGCCGTTGACGTAGGCGGACTCGATGTGGTCCAGGGCGTTCTTCCGCCCGCCCACATACAGGGTGTTGCAGTCCGTCAGGAACGGCTTGCCGCCCAGCTCCTTCACCACGTCCACGACCGCGCGGGCGTAATTCGGGCGCAGGAAGCTGATGTTGCCCAGCTCGCCGAAGTGCATTTTGATGGCGACAAACTTGCCGTCCATATCCATCTGGCCGATGCCCGCCTTTTTAATCAGCTTCTTGAGCTTGGTGGGCAGACCGTCGCCGAACGCGACCGTTCGAAAATCGGTGTAATAGACCTTCGCTTTTTCCATGGTAATCACTCCCTGAATCCAAATGTTTGACGCTGCGCTTTGTATTATACCGCCTAAACCGTGGTCGAGGTCAAGGGGTTTTGAATTCCTTCGGTCAGCTTCGTA
>USQE01000017.1 GCA_900556675.1 uncultured Collinsella sp. | reverse complement strand
TACAGAGTGTGATAACCAACTTCGTTGGTGCTATGCGTCGTGAGCTTTTCAATGGCCGTTCGGTAAACATCGACAACTTCGGTGTATTCAGCCTTTCGGCTACTACCGAAGGTTCGGAGAAGAAGGACGACTGTCAATCTACCAAGATCAGATCCGTCCGTATCAACTTCCGTGCTTCCAGCAGTATTCGTCCGCAGGTGGCTGCCACGCGTGCCGAAGACCGTATGGACTTCGTGGATCTGGAGTCGCAGTTGAAGGCTGCCGGCAGTGGTTCGGGCGGTGGCGAAGGTGGCGGCAACGAAGCCGCGGCGGTCGAGAACGACCTGCTGGGAGAGGTTCTTGCTCATGGTAGAACACCTTTCTCAATAAAATCCCTAGCGGTTGAGTAGAGTTATACCCCATCGCGCTCAAATGGGTCAACACGAAATAACTCAGAAACATACTTGCCTTATGGGTTATTGTACCTACTAAAAAGGGACAGGTTTATTTTGGCAGGTTTTATCTGGGGAAACGTTAGTTATTGCAGCTGAAATAGCGTTTTGTAGACGGCATGATCGCTCACAGCGGTCGCTATAATGGCGGCAACGAAAACCACCACAAAGGTGCCTGTCCCCTTTGTGGTGGTTTTCTCTAGTGCTGATTGAGTAGTCTTACGGCTTCGGCGGCCATGTTCTCGACCGTCATGCCGTTCTGAGCGAGCAGCTCGTTGGGGTCGTAGCGGTCGGGGAAGCCCTTGGCGATGCCGAAGGTGCGCGTGCGCAACGGCGTACATGCCAGATAACATGCCACGCGCTCGCCCCAGCCGCCGTCCAAGATGCCGTCCTCGAGGGTGACGACGACGCGATGCTCGGCGGCAAGGCTGTCGAGGAACTCGCGGTCGAGCTCGGTTGCAAAGCGCGGGTTGACGAGCGTGGCCTCGATGCCGTACTCGGCAGCTAGACGGTTTGCCACGCGCTCGCCCAGCTCAAAGAAATCGCCAAGCGCGAGCACGGCAACGTCGTGACCCTGGCGCACCACGTTGTAGTGAACGGCGCTGTAATCGGCGCCCTCGGCGGGTGCCAGATCGGGACGGCTTGCCAGGCCGATGCCCGGTACGCGGATCGCCACGGGATGCTCGCGGTGGCCGAGCGACCAGCTCAGCATGGACAGGTATTCCTCCATGCAGACCGGTGCTAGGTAGCGCATGTTGGGAAGTCCGCCCAGCATGGAAATATCAAAGAACGAGAGATGCGTCTCGGACGTGGTGCCAAAGATCGACGCGCCAAACACCAGGATGGTTGCGGGGGCGTCGTTGAGGCACAGGTCGTGCCACAGTTCATCGTAGGCGCGCTGCAAAAACGTGCCGTACGCGCCAAAGACCGGCTTGGCGCCGGCGCTGGCGAGCGCGGTGGCAAAGGTGACGGCGTGCTCTTCGGCAATGCCCACGTCGACAAACTGCTTGTCTGCCGCGGCGCGAAGCTCGGGCGTAAAGCCCATGATATAGGGTGTGGCAGCCGTGATAGCGACAACCTGCGGGTCGTTCGCAATAGCGGCGTTGAGTGCCTCGCCCGTAATATCGGCGTAGGTACGCGGTGCGGGCTCGCTCGGATGGCCCGGGCAAAGTTTGCGGCCGGTTGCCATATCGAAGGGCCCCACATGATGCCAGTACTCGGGGTCGCTCTGGGCTGGCTCAAAGCCCTTGCCCTTGGCGGTGGAGACATGCAGCACGATGGGATGATCGATATCGCGCAGCTCCTGCAGCGTATCGACCAGCGCTTGGACATCGTTACCGGCGTCCAGGTAGCGATAGTCGAGCCCCAGCGCGCGGAAAACGTTGCGCTCGCAGGTGCCGTTGCTGGCGCGCAGCTCGGCCAGATTGCGATAGAGGCCACCGTGGTTTTCGGCAATGGACTGGTCGTTATCGTTGACGATAACGATCAAGTTGCTGTCGAGCTCGGCGGCATTGTTAAAGCCCTCAAACGCCAGGCCGCCCGAAAGCGAACCGTCGCCAATAACGGTAATGACGTTATACGTGTCACCCGCCAGGTCGCGCGCGTGGGCAAGGCCGCAGCCCAAGCTCACCGAGGTCGAGGTATGCCCCATGGCAAACAGGTCGTGCTCGGACTCGTCGGGATTGGCAAAGCCAGAAGCCTCACCATAACGCTCCGGATCGATATAGGTGTACGCGCGCCCAGTCAGCGCCTTGTGGGCGTAGGTCTGGTGCGACACGTCAAAGACAATTTTGTCGGTGGGGGAGTTAAACACGCGATGGAGCGCGACCGTGAGCTCAACGACGCCCAGGTTGGGGGCAACGTGTCCGCCGACAGCGGCGGAGCTTTCGAGGATGGCGTGGCGAATCTCGTCGCAGAGCTGCGGGAGCTCGGCGCGATTAAGAGCCTTGACGTCCTCGGGCGTTGTCGTTTGCGTAAGCAGCATCGTTGTGGGTTACTCCATGCGAATCGAGCGCCGGCGCTCCCTCGGCCGGCACAATTGCACAGAACAGTCTCGCACATTTTGGCGTTTGATATGTGACGGCGGCGCGGTAATTCGCCAACTGGCGGGGCAAAACGTTTTGTCCGATGCCATACTGGTAGATTCGATGATGTTTTTATTCAATGCGTGCAGGCCGTGGCTTGCCGCCGTGAGCCGCTGGAAGGAGGCAGCATGTCTGATGCCGTTCGTGCCGAGAAAATCGCGCACGAGGTCGACTATGCCGCCCACCAGCTGGCCCAGGCGGGCCGCTTGGACCTGACGCACGAGTTTATCCAGCATGGCGACGTGACGATCTATGCACATGTGACTTCGGTAGCGCGGGCGAGCCTGTCCTTTGCCGAGCGCTTGGGCCGTGTTGGCATTTCGGTCGACCGTGCCTCGCTGCTGCGCGGAGCCTTGTTACACGATTACTTTCTCTACGATTGGCATGACCCCGATCCGAGCCATCGACTGCACGGATTTCGGCATCCATTTTTTGCCCTGGCACGTGCCGAAGAGGATTTTGAGCTGACGCCGCGCGAACGGAATATTATCGCGCGACATATGTTTCCGCTGGTGCCAGTGCCGCCGACGTGTCGCGAGGCATGGATTGTGTGCCTGGCTGATAAGTGGTGCGCACTGTGCGAGACGGTCGCCGGCCGTCTGCCGCGCAAGGACGAGGCTGACGATGGCATGAGTAAAGCATCGAGCGAAAAGAGGAGAGGGTAGACGGTGGGGACCGCGATTGATATGGCATTTGACGGCGCGACGCTTGCCGCCTGTCCGCTATCGGCGCTGGTGCTCTCGTTTGCCTTTTACGGGTTTTGCGGCTGGGCATGGGAGTCGACAGTATGCGCCATGCTTAACCAAGGACGCTTCGCCAACAGCGGATTCTTGCTGGGGCCGTGTTGTCCTATCTATGGTGTGGGCGGCATAGCCTGCTGGCTTTTGCTGCGCGGGATTCCGGATGCCTCGGGCCAGTTTGTCGCGGCGGCGCTTGTATGCAGCGTAATCGAGTACAGTGTGGGCCTCCTATTGGAAAAGACAACAGGCGCTCGCTTTTGGGATTACTCGCACCTGCCGTTTAATTTGCATGGACGCATCTGTCTGTACTGGGCCTGCGCGTTTGGCCTGGGTGCGCTGTGCATTTGCCGTTTAGTGGAGCCGGCATTGCTGGGGCTGCTCGGCCATCTGCCGGTGCTGATTGTGCGGCTGGCGGCCTTTATCGTCGCGGTCGCGATGATGGTCGATGCGGTGTGCTCTTTGGCCAGCTGGCGCCGTTTGTCCGATCAGCTGGAGCGTGTGCGCGCCGACCTTGCCGACCGCATCAACGAGTCGCTTGCCGACGCGTCTGACTCCATGCTCGAACGTATTCCCGATTCGGCGATCGACTCGGTGGCGCAGACGCATATCCGCAGCCGTGCCGTTAACGCGTGGCTGGCCGAGCTGGGCGACGCGACGCTCGATGCCCTGCGCGAGAAGGCTTCGATGCCGACGTTTATCTCGGATGGTGCTCGCGGCCTGGCGCTCGCTGCCCGCCGCGTGGCCGATGCCGCGCCGAGCATGCCGCGTCCGTCGCTCAGCCGTCGCCTTGCCGGTAAGCGCATGAGCCGTCCGGTACCGAGCGTGTCACTCAGTCGTCGTGACCTGCGCTTCTTCAATGCCTTCCCGCGTCTGCGCATCAATCGCTACGAAGGTGTCATTCGAGCAACTAATCTCCGCGACCGCGCCCACGAGCTGTTTCGGCGCTAGCCGGGATGGGCGCGCTCACGGCTCCCTTGCTCGCGTATTTCCCGTTCGTTTCGCGTCCGTTGCCGCGCCGTTTCCAAGATTGCGGCACCGTTTCCATTCGACAACGCAGCGTTTAACAACGCCGTATCTGGTCTACACCAGTTGCCCCTCGGCCCCATTATGGGCGCCGACAAGGTTCATGCGACCAAGGGGGAGCGAATGTACGATACGGGATCGACAACGTTTATGCTCATCTGCACCATGCTCGTGTTTTTAATGACACCGGGCCTGGCGTTTTTCTATGGCGGCCTGTCCAGGCGCAAAAATGTCATCAACACCATGCTTATGTGCTTTGGCGCCATTGGCCTGGTCGGTGTGCTGTGGATTGTCGCCGGCTGGTCGCTGGCCTACGGTGGCGATGGTTCCAGCCCGTTTATTGGAGGCTTTGACCAGCTGCTGTGCTTGCCGGTGCTCAACCAGGTGCTGCAGGCGGCCGAGGGCAATGCCGCGGACGGTGCCGTCTACCCTCAGATCATTAACATCGCCTTCCAGATGGCGTTTGCCATGATCACCGCCGCTATCGTCACGGGCAGCCTGGCCGGCCGCGTTAAGTTTGGTGCCATGGCGGCCTTCCTAGGCATTTGGCTGCTCGTGGTCTATGCGCCGCTTGCCCACATGGTTTGGGGCGGCGAGGGCTCCTTTATCGGCGACATTATCGGCGCGCTCGACTTTGCCGGCGGCGACGTGGTACACATTTCGTCCGGTCTGACGGGCCTGATTCTCTGCTTAATGCTCGGCCGTCGTCGTGGCTTTGGCATGGTGAGCTACCGTCCGCATAACGTGCCGTTTGTGGCGCTGGGCGCCGGGCTGCTTTGGTTTGGCTGGTTTGGCTTTAACGGCGGCAGTGAGTTCAAGGCCGACGCCGTGGCGGCACTCGCCATCCTCAACACCGTGACGGCCAGCGCGGCGGGCATGGTCTCGTGGCTTGCCGTCGAGCGCGTGCACACCGGTCGCCCCACGCTGGTGGGCGCCAGCACCGGTCTGGTTGCGGGCCTTGTGGTGGTCACGCCGGGTGCGGGCTTTGTCGAGCCGTGGGCAGCGCTGGTCATGGGCCTGATCGTCTCGCCCGTCTGCTATTTGGCCATCAGTCATCTTAAGACCAAGTTCGGCTATGACGATGCGCTCGACGCGTTTAGCTGCCACGGCATCGGTGGCATTTTGGGCGGCGTGCTCACGGGTCTGTTCTGTGTGCCGGAGCTCTCGTGGACCGGTAAGGGTGGCCTGTTCTACACGGACGACGTGTCGCTGCTCATCTCGCAGATCTTGGGCATTGTGGTGACGGTCGCTATTGTACTGGTGCTCGACTTGGTGATCGCCGCGGTGGTCAAGGCGCTGTTCCACGGCAGCCTGCGCGTGGACGAGGCCGATGAGGCGCTGGGCATGGATGCGAGTCAACACGGCGAGAGCGCATACCCCTCGTTCTCCGGACTCGACTAGCAGCTTCCCCAAGCACCGCACCTTGCCCTTCAAACCGTCGCGCGGCTTCCCCAGGCACCGCACCTTGGGTTTCAAACCGTCGCTTGCGTACAAAAGTACGCGGCGCTCCTCTTTCAACCCAATCTGCGGCACCTGGGAAACCCGCGTCATTGAATGGCAATTCATTTATTTGATAAAGAGAGGAATTCATTATGAAAAAGATCACGGCTATCGTGCGTCAGGAAAAGCTTGAGGTTCTCAAAGACACGCTGTTTGCTGCTGATGTTCGCGGTATGACTATCAACCAGGTGCAGGGCTGCGGCGCGCAGCATGGCTGGAAGGAATACGTGCGCGGCAACGAGTTACTTGTCAACACGATCCCTAAGGTACAGTTCACCCTTATTTGCGCCGATGAGCACGTCGATGGCATTGTCGACATCATCTGCAACGCCGCTCGCACCGGAGCCGTCGGCGATGGCAAGATCTGGGTCGAGCCGGTCGAGGAAGTTATCCGCATCCGCACCGGCGAACACGGCCCCGCCGCGGTGTAGCATCGACCGCCTGCCATCCGCAACGTTAAAATACTGCAATGAGGCACAAGACTTGCGTTGCGGATGGACAGATTATGGGGCGTAATAAATATCCCGAGGAGACGGTCGCGAAGATTCTCGACGCGGCGCTGGAGCTATTCTGCGCACAGGGTTATGAGGGGACGAGCATTCAAGATATCGTCGACCGCCTCGATGGCATGACCAAGGGCGCTGTCTATCATCACTTTAAGAGCAAAGAGGAGATTTTCAACGCCGCATTTGATCGGGCAATGGCTCCGATTGTTGAGCAACGTCGCTCAACGCTTGGTATCGGCAATATGACCGGAGCCCAAAAGCTCAAGCGACTGTACGCGCCCGAGTCTGTCGTTCCGCAAATTGAGCTATGGGCACGCATGCATCCTGCGGCAGATCCGGTAAAAAGCTCGCGTCTACTGGCGATGCAGTACCAGGGCTCGTTTGACGAGTCGGCCGATGGCTATCTCCTGCCAGTGATCGAGGAGGGCATCGCCGACGGCTCCATTGCGTGCGAATGCCCGCGCGAAGCAGCGGAGGCCGTATCGTTGTTAGCGAATCTTTGGCTGCTGCCGCTGTTCCGTCCGCTTGAGAACAAGGGTCGAATGCTCGCTCGCGCGCAATGTTTGGCGCAGATGGCGGCCGCGGTGGGGCTCGATTTGGGTAATGAAGTGCTCCAGACAACGGCTCAGATATGGGACGTATGGAACCGTGCTGGGTGGTAATATAGATACTGACGGTATGTAATTGATTTGTAAGGGTAGCCACGGCTGCCCTTTTCAAGTCATTAAATACATACTAATGGTATGTATAGGGGGCAGGCTTATGGCTGGAATGCGGGGGAGTAGCGTCTCGTTGACGCAAAAAACAGTGCGATCTATCAGGCTTTTCGGTCTTCTTGTTGCACAGCTGTGCGCGTATTCGATGTTGTCGGCACTGTGCTTTGCGTGCCCGCTTTACTTGTTCGATTGCAGCGGCTCATCAACGTTATATGGTGCCGTCGCGGCGATAGCGTTCGTGCCGGGCATACTTGCGACTCCGGCTGGCGGAATCTTGGCGGATCGCGGGAGACATCGCGGGGTTCTTGTGGTACTCGGCATTGTTCTGATGGCTGCATCGCTGTTGTTTATCCCCATGAAGCGGTCGCTGCCTCTTGCCGTTGTCGTGGTGGCAATACTTTGCGTCCAATATGGCATCCAATCGCTGCTGAAACCGATGCTTCAAATTGAGACGGTGCACATGATGGGCCAAGAAAAGGTTGAGCGTGCCACAGCGCTGGTCTCGCAGGTAACCATGGCGAGCAATATCTTGGGGCCTGTAGTCGGGACGGCAGTCTATGGGTGCTTTGGTATCGATGCTCTATGCGAAACCGCGGCGTTGACGTTTGCGATGTCAGCCCTGCTGTTCGGGGGCACACTCAAGCGATATGCCTCATCTGGAATGACAGGGGACAGTACGACTTGCTCGACATGCCGAAGCGATTTCCGGGAGTCGATTCGGTACCTGGCTCAAAACGCATCATTGCTCGTTGTGTTTTTGCTTGCGGCTATTTTGAACCTTGCGTTAGTTGGGCTAACGATTGGTGCTCCCATTGTTGTTTCAAAGCATCTCGGAATACAGTCATCCTTTGTTGGGATTATTGAGGTGGCTATGGGCTTGGGTGGTCTTGTCGGCAGTGGTTTGGTCGGTATTTGGCCGCATCGTTTTTCCTTCAAGGGCATATTTCGATATGTTGCGATGATCTGTTTTGGAGTCGTACCGATTATTGTCACGCTACTGAGCGGTCCTGATGAATTTGCGTTTGCCGCGCTTGCGGCCGGCTCGGCATGGGTCATGGCGTGGGCAAGCATTACATCGGTCGAAATCGTTTCATTCGTTCAGCGGTCAGCGCCAAAGGAACTCTGCGGAAAAGTGCTGGCACTCGTTTATATGATGCTTTCCTGTGCAACGCCTATTGGCCAATTGGTTTACGGGCTCGCATATGATCGATGGACACCGGCGATTGTATTCGCAGGCATGTTTGCGGTGCTGACGTTGACGACGGCGCTGTTTTATCGGCTGAAAAGTCGCTTGTGGCGATTGCCTTAACGCGCTGGGGCACCGTGAATTTGTGGAGGCAGTGGCACGTCGCGCCGTGACGGCATTGTTTGGGCATGCCTCTCCTTCGTCTACAATATTGTGCAGACGAAGGAGAGGCATGCCCATGATCAAGATGTTTGCGAGTGACTTAGACGGAACGCTGTTGAATGCCCTGCACGAGGCAGACGGGACCATTCGCCGTGCCATTCGCGAGCTGACCGAGGCTGGCCTGCATGTGGTTCCCGCGACCGGGCGCTCGACGCTGCCGGTCGGCGAGCATGGCTTTACGGGCCTGGCGCTTGACGCCTGCTGCTCTAACGGCTCCATCGTGCGCGACAGCCATGGCGAGGTGCTCAAGACCTGGACCATCGACCCGCAGGTCACCGAGGAGCTGCTCAAGGAGTTTCCGGACATTTGCTTTGATTGCTCCACGCCCGATGGCATGTTTTCGAGCGGATCGTTCGAGATGCACCAGGCGGGCTTTAAAAAGGACAGTCCTATCAAGCGCATCGTGATGCGCGGCATGCGTGCGCGTGGCGGGTACCACGAGGAACAGTACTTCGACCAGTCGATCGGTGACATCCTGCGCCACGATGTGTGCAAGATCAACTGCCGCGTGACCTCGCCCGAGCTGGAGCGCGACCTTAAGGCCTATCTTGCCGAGCGCTCGGACCGTGTGGTCAACGCGCCGTTCGATCCGGTGATGTTCGAGATCACGGACGTGGCGTGCAACAAGGGCGAGAGCGTGGCCTGGCTGGCGGGCTACTACGGTATTGCCGAGGACGAGGTCGCGGTTTACGGCGACGGCGGCAACGACATCGCCATGCTCAAGCGTTTCCGTCACAGCTATGCCACCAAGAATGGCAGTGACGCGGCCAAGGCCGCCGCGAGCGCGACTATCGGCAGCTGCATGGTCCACGCCGTTCCCAAACACATGCTCGCCACCATGCACAAGCAAAACTCCCGCACCGTCATCGAATGATGTGACAAAAGGACTGTCCTTTTGTCACGAGGGCCCTGCACCCTTGGCATGCGAACATATATTCGTATATATAACTAAGTTTTGATAGAATCGGTATCGTTGACGGCAGTTCCATGTGCCGGGCAGCGCCCTCCATCTGATGGGAGGTGATGCCCATGACCGATTTGATTGATTTCGTGAGACTTCTGACCGCTTTGGTCTCGTTCTTCACGGCGCTTGTCGGCCTTTCCGAGGCACTCAAGCAGCGTTCGAAGCGCAACAGAAGGGGTCGCCGCCGCTAAGGCGTTGACCCCCTAATGCAAACAACGGCGCTGCCCAGCTTTGCAGAACTTGGGCTGCCGTCGACATTATTCTACCCACGAATGACATTTTGGACAATCGGTAATGCCGCTCCAAAAGCCAGGTGGGTTGTGACAAAGGGACTGTCCCTTTGTCACATCCAAAATATTGCCTTTACGTGTTGATGCACACGGTGTGCAATAATACTCGCACTGTGCAATAGCGCACAGGTTGAGTAACAAGGAGGACGCTTGTCCCAGCTCGAGAAATGCGATCGCCGGTCCCTTCGCTCGCAGCGTGCCCTTCGCCAGGCACTTGCCAGCGAGCTTGCCGAAAGCGGCGACCTTTCGCGCATTAATGTCGCGTCGCTCACCGAGCGCGCTGGCCTTACGCGTCGCACGTTCTATTCGCATTACCGCGATATCCCCGACTTTATCAATCAAATCGAGGACGGCTTGCTGGCCGAGATCCGCGAGCGCATTGAGCTCATCACCGCAGCTCAGCTGCCCGATCTCTATCACAACATCGATGAGCTCGAGCCGGCGTCCGGTTCGGTTGAGTTGCTGCGCTACCTTGCGGCCAACCGCGACTTAATCGGTGCGCTGCTGGGTCCGGGCGGCGACCAGGCCTTCATTAAAAGGATCATCGACACCGCTCGTGAGGCCGTGGTGCCGCGTGCGCAGACGGGCATTTTGGGCCTGGCGCTGGGCACGTTCTTTGACTACTACGTCACCTACGTCGTGAGCGCCGAGGTCGGCATGATTCAGCGCTGGTTTGAGCGTGGGCTCACCGAATCGCCCGAGGCCATGGCGCGCATTATGACGGTGCTCGCTTTTGTGCGCCCTGGTGACCTGTATGGCCAACCAATCGATATCAACGTGCCGGAATACGGCATGAAGCTATTGAACCTGCAGCTCGAGGACGCGGCCGACACCGCCGCAACCGTCGAGTCCAACAACTAAGAGGAGAGACAATGAGCAAACTCGTCGAGGGCATTAAGGACCGTATGGTCGCTGCCGCGCGTGAGGCTGCACCCGCCGTGGTGGATGCCGCGCAGAAGGCCGCGACCGCAGCTGCCGAGAAAGTTGCCGAGGCAGTTGCCGATGCCAAGAACGCGGCAGGGGAGACGTCCGTCGCTAGCGAGTCCGCCACCGCCGCTGAGCCCGTAGCCGCCGCCCACACCCCCGAAGGCGCGATCTTCAACCCCGGCAACGCCCACGGCAACCTGCACTTGGGCATCGACGTGGGCTCCACCACCGTTAAGCTCGCTGTGCTCAACGACGACAACCAGATTGTCTACGCCAAGTACCAGCGCCACCACACCGACGTCCGTGCCTGCGCCCGCGATCTGTTCGAGGGCGCTGCGACCGTGCTGCCGACGGCCCAGATGACCTGCGCCATTACCGGCTCGGGTGGCCTGCTGCTGTCCCAGTGGCTCGACCTGGAGTTTGTCCAAGAGGTCATCGCCAGCAAGCGTGCCGTCGAGACCCTCATCCCGGCCACCGACGTCGCCATCGAGCTGGGCGGCGAGGACGCCAAGATCATCTACTTCGACAACGGCATCGAGCAGCGCATGAACGGCACCTGTGCCGGCGGTACGGGCGCGTTCATCGACCAGATGGCAACCCTGCTGCACACCGACGCCAGCGGCCTTAACGAACTCGCGGCCAACGCCACCACCATCTATCCCATCGCCAGCCGCTGCGGCGTTTTTGCCAAGACCGACGTCCAGCCGCTGCTCAACGAGGGCGCCCGCCCCGAGGACGTGGCGGCCTCCATCTTCCAAGCCGTCGTGACCCAGACCATCTCGGGTCTGGCGTGCGGCCGTCCCATTCGCGGCAACGTCGCCTTCCTGGGCGGCCCGCTGCAGTATCTCTCTGAGCTGCGCCACCGCTTCTACCTCACGCTCAACCTGGACGAAGAGCACCGCATTGTGCCCCAAAACGCTCACCTGTTTGTGGCGAGCGGCGCCGCCATGGCGCACGAGTCCAATAAGCTCAGCACGTTCCCGCAGCTCATCGAGGCCATCGATGCCCTGGGTGACACACAAGGTGCCGAGGTCGAGCGTCTGGATCCGCTCTTTGCCACCGATGAGGATTTTGCCGAGTTCAAGACCCGCCACGACACCGAGGTCGTCCCCAAGGGCAAGCTCGACGGCTACACCGGCCGCGTGTTCATCGGCATCGACGCCGGCTCCACCACCATGAAGGCCGCGCTCGTGGGCGAGGACGGTCAGCTGCTGCACACCTGGTACGGCAACAACAACGGCGACATCCTAGGCACGGCCAAGGTCATCATGGCCGATTTCTACAACCACATCCCCGCCGGCTGCACTATCGGCCACGTGACTACCACGGGCTACGGCGAGGCACTGCTCATCGAGGCCCTCAAGGCCGACTCCGGCGAAATCGAGACCGTCGCTCACCTGCGCGGCGCCAAGGCGTTCCTACCCGGCGTCGAGTTCATTCTGGACATCGGCGGCCAGGACATGAAGTGCCTGCGCGTCAAGGACGGCGTTATCGAGCACATCATGCTCAACGAGGCCTGCTCGTCGGGTTGCGGTAGCTTTATCGAGAGCTTCGCCGTCTCTATGAACATGGACGTGCGCGCGTTCGCCAACGCCGCCATCCATGCCAAGGCCCCGGTCGACCTGGGCAGCCGCTGCACGGTCTTTATGAACTCGCGCGTTAAGCAGGCGCAAAAGGAAGGCGCCACGGTGGGCGACATCGCCGCCGGCCTGTCCTATTCCGTCATCAAGAATGCCCTGTTCAAGGTCATTAAGCTGCGCGACCCCAAGGAGATCGGCAGCCAGGTGATCGTCCAGGGCGGCACCTTTATGTCCGATGCCACGCTGCGCGCATTTGAGCAGCTCACCGGCGTGCATGCCGTGCGCCCCGACATCGCCGGCTGCATGGGCGCCTACGGTGCGGCCCTGCTCGCCCGCGATCGCGCCGGTGCCGACGGCACTTCGACCATTCTTTCTGCCGAGGACATCGCGCACCTCACC
>USQE01000016.1 GCA_900556675.1 uncultured Collinsella sp. | reverse complement strand
TTGGTTGTGGCTTCCTGAGGATTGAGCGCCTGGTCGAGAGGCATGGGCTTGCGGCAGATCGGCAGTACCAAGTCGATACCTTGCTCATATACCGCGTTCAGGTTGTCAGCACGGCCGCCCACGACGGCGACCACCGGCTTGCCATATCGCCTGGCGCGGCGAGCCACACCCACCGGCGCCTTACCGGCGGCGGACTGCTCGTCCATATTGCCCTCGCCTGTTATGACCAGGTCGACATCGCGCACGCGCTCGTCAAACCCCACGAGATCGAGCACCGTCTCTACACCCGAGCGCAGCTCCGCACCGAGCGCCAGCAACGCGGCTCCCAAGCCACCGGCAGCGCCCGCGCCGGGCACGCCGAGCACCGAGCCAAATGTCCGTGCGCCCTCGGGTGTGCGCAACAACCCCTGGGCTCGCGCCTCGAAAATTGCCGCATCGAGCAGGCGACCGTAGCCGACCATCCAGCCGTCGTATCTGCGCAGCGCCTCGACATCATCCGCCGGCAGGCCCTTCTGCCCGCCAAACACCGCCAGTGCGCCTCGACGCCCCACGAGCGGATTCTCGACATCGGAAAGCACAACGATACGAGCATCATCCAAAGCCTGCAGCGCTGGCGCCAAATCAACGCTCGCCACCTGCTCAAGGCCGGCAAGACCGGGGGCGACATCGCATCCCTGATCATCGACCACACGCGCGCCCAGCGCCTGCAGCATGCCGGCGCCACCGTCGTTGGTGGCACTGCCGCCCAAGCCAATATAGATAGTCTTTACCCCGACACGAACTGCACGGAGCATCAGCTCGCCCACGCCATAGGTTGTAGCAGCCAGCGCCGCCGATTCCGTGCAAGGTGAGTACCCGATGCCTGCTGCTTCGGCCATCTCAATAACAACCGACTCGTGCTCGCCGTCCACTAACATCCGGGCAGGCACACCATCGCCAAAGGGTCCCGCAACCTCGCAGGTCACAATCTCACCGCCGCACGCGGCAACGGCATCGAGCGTCCCCTCACCGCCATCTGCCAGCGGCAAAGCGTTCAGCTCGGCATCGGGCCACACATGGCGCATGCCCTCGGCAACCGCTGCCTCCGCCTGCGCGCTCGAAACGCTGCCCTTAAAGGAGTCGATCGCCAGCAGCACACGGCGGGGCCGACGGCATGCAGGACCAAAGTCAACCGCCGTGCCAGCATCCTCACCGGCACCTGCAAGCGCTGCGGCGTGAGCGGCGTGTGCTTCAAGATCGGCCCCACAACCGCAATCAGCGCCGCCCGCTCCGCGCAGACCGCCAAAATAGCTACTCAGCAGCTCGCGGCATTCATCCGCCAGTACGCCGGCGGTCACATTGAACCGATGATTCAGGCGCGAGTCGGCATTGAGGTCATACAGGGATCCCAGCGCGCCCGCCTTGGCATCAGCCGCGCCATACACGCAGCGCCCCACGCGCGCGTTAACCATAAGCCCCGCACACATGCAGCATGGCTCGAGCGTCACGTAGACCGTGCAATCGGAAAGGCGCCAACGACCGAGCGACCGAGAGGCAGAGCACAGGGCCGCGAACTCGGCATGAGCCGAAGGATCCTGGTCGAGCTCGCGCCGATTGTGCGCCCTCGCGACGATCTCGCCGTCGCGCACCACTACGGCTCCGATGGGCACCTCGCCCACCGTCGCGGCGGCGCGCGCCTCCGCCAACGCCTCGCGCATGAACTTCTCGTCGATTTCGGTGATCGTCATCGTTCGCCTTCCCTGTTGCAAATTCAAAACGATGCTATCATTACGACTCACGGAGAGATGGCAGAGCGGTTGAATGCGGCGGTCTTGAAAACCGTTGAGCGCGAGAGCGTTCCGGGGGTTCGAATCCCCCTCTCTCCGCCACTTCTAGTGATGTACCGGCGTCATGGTTCGCTCGAACAGCGCATCGACCACGTCGGCCATCTCGGGTCGACGCTCAAGATCGTGACCCGATTCCCACCAATTTGTGAACAGCCGAATAATGCCACCGGCGATAAACTCCGATGTCGTCTCGAGCGAAACGGGCGCCAGAGCATCTTCGGCAAGCGAGCTCATCACACGCTCGCGGACAGAACGCGCGATGCGGTCGCAAATCATGCCGGTCAGCATGCCCGACATGCTGCTCGCCAAAATATTATCCATGAGCTGCTCATGCGCCAGAATCATATTCATGGCATCGTCAAAGACCTCATGGCGAAGCGCCTGCACGTCCCCAAGCGACTCCGAGTCCGCCGCATCGGTCCGGTTTTGCGGCAAGCCCGTCATAAGCTCATCGATATAGAAGGCAAAGTAATCGTTTTTATCGCGAAAATGCTTATAGAACGTCGTGCGGCGAATCAGGGCCCGGTCGCAAAGCATGGCAACCGTCAAATCCTCAAACCGATGCTCTTCCAAGAGCTCGGTAAAAGCATCGAACAGGGCACGATAGGTTTTCTTGATGCGAAGGTCCATCCATATCGCCATCCTCAAGGTGTAGACAGCATTCCTTAATTTGTCGCATATCTTACACCTGTACCGCCCGTTCCATATTGGCGCCCCCTCCTTGGCGGAAACATAACGCTTACCGGAAAGTTCGGTATCGCCAAAGGTTGCGGGTATACTAGTAGCGTTACACCAACGGCAGCCAGCGCAAAACGCCGCTGCCATTCGAAACGGAGACATCATGCTTCCCGTCATCATCGGTATCGTTGTTGTCGTTGTGATCGCCAGCGCCATCGCCGGCATCTACAATAACATGGTCACCAAGCGCAATCGCATCGATAACGCCTGGCAGAACATCGACACGCAGCTGCAGCGCCGCAACGACCTGATCCCTAACCTGGTCGAGACCGTCAAGGGCTACGCCAAGCACGAGCAGAACACGCTCGCCGCCGTAGTCAACGCGCGCAACGCCGCCGTGAGCGCCACCACCCCCGAGGCCAAGATGGAAGCCGACAACGTGCTGACCGGTGCGCTGCGCCAGCTCTTTGCCGTGGCCGAGGCCTACCCCGACCTTAAGGCGAACACCAACTTTACGCAGCTCCAGGCATCGCTCGAAGACACCGAGAACAAGGTGAGCTACGCGCGCCAGAGCTACAACGACTGCGTGCTCAGCTACAACAACGCCATCCAGACCTTCCCAGCCGTTATCTTTGCCGGCATCTTCCAGTTTAAGGAGCGCCAGGGCTTCGAGGCCGCCGAGGCCGCCCGCCAGGCACCGACCGTCAAGTTCTAACAATCACGGCCGAGTCTTAAGCCAGTTCATCAACCCTTTGGGGCCCAAGGCACAAACCTTGGGCCCTTTTCTTATCCACGCACAACGCGCGGCCAAAAGGCCGCGCACCATCTTCCCTACAGCCCAGTAACCTCCTGGCAAGGAATGCAGAGCACTCGACCGAGGCGGACCGGCCTATCTCCCGGCGCATTCCACAGGACGAAAGAACCTCCGCCGCACGTAGTGCGCAGCGGAGGTTCTTTCATGTCCGAGGACGCGCCGGGAGATAGGCCGGTCCGCCTCGGTCAGAGCTTGATGAGAATTACGAAGCCAGGTTACGCCACGGTGTAAACCCAGTTGTGCTTGTCCTCGACAGCACCGGACTGGATACCGGTCAGGGTCTCGCGAAGCTTCTTCATCACGGGGCCGATCTCGGTGCAGCCAGCCGGGAAGGTCACGGTCTCATCGGCACCGTAGACCTTGTTGTCGATCTCGCCCACCGGGGAGATGACAGCAGCGGTGCCGCACAGGCCGCATTCCACAAAGGTGCCGGCCTTGACCTCGGCCCACTCGACGGGACGCTGGTCGACGGTCATGCCCAAATCCTCGGCAACCTGAACGAGCGAGCGACGGGTGATGGAGGGCAGGATGGAGTCGGTGTGCGACTGAGGAACGACGAGGGTGCCGTTCTCCTTCACGAACAGAACGTTCGCGCCACCGGTCTCCTCGACATAGGTGCGGGACTCGGAGTCGAGATACAGGTTCTCGGCATAACCCTCGCGATGGGCCTCCATCGTGGGCTTGAGGGACATGGCGTAGTTCAGGCCGGCCTTGATATTGCCGGTGCCGTGCGGTGCGGCGCGGTCGTACTCGGAAACGCGCAGCTTGACGGGCTTGAGGCCGCCCTTAAAGTACGGACCGACCGGGGTCACGAGAATGCGGAACGTGTACTCAGGAGCGGGAGCCACGCCGATCACGTCACCGGAGCCGATCATAAACGGACGCACGTACAGGGTCGCACCAGAACCGAAGGGCGGAACCCAAGCGGCGTTGGCAGAAACGACCTGCTTGACGGCCTCAACAAACTTATCCTTGGGGAACGGGGGCATCTCGAGGCGCTGGGCAGAGTTATACATGCGCTCGGCGTTCATGTCGGGACGGAAGCAGACGATGCTGCCGTCCTCGGCGGTGTAGGCCTTCAGGCCCTCAAAGACCTCCTGGCAGTAATGGAAGATGCCACCGCACTCGGAGACATGCAGGGTGTGGTCGGTGGTCAGGCCGCCCTCGTCCCACTCGCCATCCTTCCAATGAGCCTCGTAGCTGTAATCGGTCTTCATGTAGCCAAAGCCGAGGCTACCCCAATCGATATCCTTCTTCTCGACAGTCATATGTCGCTCCTTACATACACAGTTGCATACTCGCGAACTCGCACGCAAGGACCGAGGCCGACCGCGTCGCAACGTCGCACGCCCGGAGCGTAGAGCCGGACGGGACACGCGGGCAACACCAAAGCCCATGGCACGTCGATTCGCATGCACGAGATTGTACTCCCCGCACGCGCCTGATAAAACGCTTTTCTTTAACTAAGTAAAGTATTTTCATTTGCCCGAAGCATAAAGGCCCGCCACCGTAAACGGTGACGGGCCTCAACGACACGATTTGTGCGCCGGCTCGAGCTATGCGTTCTTTTTGCCCAGTTTAGCCTTAACCAAGCCGACCACGGTCGGGATGATCGACACGGCGACGATGCCGATAATCAGCAGCTCAAAGTGCTCCTGCACAAAGGGAATGCCACCAAAGAAGTAGCCCAGCAGCGTAAAGACCGTCGACCAGGTAATGCCGCCCAGCACGTTAAAGACGACAAAGTTGCGCCAGTGCATGCCGCCCATGCCGGCGATAAAAGGCACAAAGGTGCGGATAAACGGGAAGAAGCGACCCAGGAAGATGGCCAGGTGGCCCCACTTGTCCAAGAAATCCTCGGACTTTTTAATGCGCTCGGGCGTCATGGCCTTTACCTTGCCCGAGGCGATAATCTTTTTGCCAAAGAAGTGGCCGATCATAAAGTTGCACTGATCGCCCAGGATGGCTGCGGCCCATGCGGTGGCCAGAAGCGCCACGATGTTAAAGCCGCCGTTGTGGGCAAAGAAGCCCGAGGCAAACAGCAGCGAATCGCCGGGAAGGAACGGGAAGAACACCACGCCTGTCTCGATAAAGATGATCAAGAACACGCAGCCGTAGGCCATAAGCGGGCCGGCGGCGATCCAGCTGGCAATCGCGGTGCGCGGGTCTTTGAGCAGCTCAGCGATAAAATTAATGAAACCCATGAAGTAAAACCTCTCAGTTGTGGGCGCGGACACGTCCGAGTTGACCAGTATACGGTTGCGGCGCCCCCTCGTGCGCAACCCCACAAAAGCATGACTCCATTACCAGCAAGTTTGCATAACTGACACTTGTCGCCCAAAGCAAAGCAGGATTGCCCTTCCTAATCCCTAGCGAATCGCTATACTTTATTGAATCGCATTGTCACGGTGCTAAGGGAGGGCGGCCGGTGAGCTTTATCAATACCATTCGTGAGGACATCAAGACCGTCCAGGCGCAAGACCCCGCCGCGCAAAACGGTCTGGTCATCTTCCTTTCCTACCCTGGCCTGCACGCCAAGTGGAACCACGTGCCCGAGCACTGGCTGTGGGAGCACGGTCATCGCTCACTCGCCCGTGTGCTCTCGCAAATCACCCGCCACATCACCGGCGTCGAGATTCATCCCGCCGCGCAGATCGGCAAGCACTTCTTTATCGACCACGCCATGGGCGTCGTTATTGGCGAGACTGCCATCGTGGGCGATAACTGTGTGCTCTACCAGGGCGTCACGCTCGGCGGCACCGGCAACGAGACCGGCAAGCGCCACCCCACCCTGGGCAACAATGTCACGGTGGGCACGGGCGCCAAGGTGCTTGGCAACATCCACATTGGCAACAACGTCAAGATCGGCGGCAACTCGGTCGTCGTCAAGGACGTGCCCGACAACTGCACCGTCGTGGGCGTGCCCGGGCGCATCATCAAGCGCAACGGCTGCCGCGTGTTCGAGGAGAGCTTCGATGCCAAGCAGCACCGCGAGTATATGCCCGACGATGCCGCCGAGCAGAGCGCCCTCAACCGTCAGGGCATCACCGAAAACGCCCGTCGCGTCAAGGAACTCGAGCAAGAGGTGGCCGAGCTCAAAGCCCTCGTCGCCAAGCTCGTGGACGAGCGCTAGAAGCGGACGGCCACCGACAACATTGACGCCAACACAAAAGGCGCGCCAGGGAATCCGCCCCCGGCGCGCCTTCTTTTCGTTGTGACATGCGGGGCTGCCCCTTTGTCACCTTATGCGAACTGGCTTAGGTAGAGGTCGGCATAAGCGCCCTCGGCAGCCAGCAGCTCCTTGTGCGTACCCTGCTCGATGATATTGCCGTGATCCATGACCAGGATGAGGTCGGCATCGACGATCGTCGACAGACGGTGCGCGATCACAAAGCTCGTGCGCCCGCGCATGAGCGCATCCATGGCGCGGCCGATGGCGAGCTCGGTGCGCGTGTCCACGCTCGACGTCGCCTCGTCCAGGATGAGGATCGCCGGGTTGTTGAGCAGCACGCGCGCGATGGTCAGCAGCTGACGTTGGCCCTGGCTGATGCTCTCGGCATCGTTAGCCACATGCGTGTCGTAGCCCTGCGGCATGGTGCGCACAAAGAAGTCGACCTGAGCGGCACGTGCAGCCGCGACAATCTCCTCGCGCGTCGCCTCGGGACAGCCATAGGCGATGTTCTCGGCAATGGTGCCATCGAACAGCCAGGCGTCCTGCAACACCATGCCAAACTGCTGGCGCAGCTCGCCGCGGTCCATGCGGCTCGTGTCCACACCGTCGAGGGTAATGCGACCACCGTCGATCTCGTAGAAGCGCATGAGCAGATTGATGAGCGTGGTCTTACCCGCACCCGTGGTTCCCACCACCGCGATCTTCTGACCCGGCTCGGCGGTAAACGACACGTCGCGCATAAGCGGCTTGTCGGGCGAATATCCAAAGCGCACATGCTTAAAAGCGACACGGCCCTCCACCTTGCCTGGCAGCTTGGCGGCGTCCGCCGGCAACGGATCGGCTTCCATCTCGGGCTCGTCGAGCAGGTCGAACGCGCGCTCGGCGCTCGCCAGCGCGCTCTGCAGCGAGTTAAAGGTAAACGACAGCTGCGTCATGGGCTCGGATGCCTCGTAGATAAACTGGAAGAACGCCTGGAACACGCCGACGGTCATGTGACCGGCAACCAGCATGCTGCAGCCCACCAGCGCAATCACGATCTGCGCCAAGCGGCCGATAAAGCGCACCGCGGGGCCGACGGCGTTAATCATAAAGTCGGCCTTGGTGCTTACGCGCGCCAGCTCCTTCGAAGCCTCGTGTACCTCGGCAGAGCTCTGGCGCTCGCGGTTAAACGCACGGATTACCAGACGGCCCGAGTATCCTTCCTCGACCGCGCTCGTAATCTTGGACACCCACTCCTGGCGCTCGCCCGTCACATCGTGCGTGCGGCGCGAGACCACCTTGGTCACCAACAGCGACAACGCCGTAAAGAACAAAAAGACGAGCGTGAGCGGCACGCTAAACACGAACATCACGCTCACAGCGCCCACCACGGTACCGATCGACACCAGAAGCTGCAGCAAGCCGCGCTGCATGCTCTCGGACATCTTGTCCAAGTCGTTGGTCGCACGGCTGACGACCTCGCCGGGACGATGCGCGTCAAAGTAGGCAAGCGGCAGACGGTTGAGCTTTTGTGCGATGCGGTTGCGCAGGCGCAGGTTGAGGCGCTCGGCAACGCTCGACATCAAAAAGCTCTGGAGTGCGTAGAACGAGGCGGCGGCAGTCCAGATCATAAAGTAGATGAAGATGGTCCTGCCGCAGTTCTCCCAGGTAATGCTGAAGGTAGTGTTGTTGGCAAACGCCAGCTTCATGTGCCCCCACAGCTCATCGATCACGCGGGCGCTGTAAGCCGGCGCCGCGGTGTTAAAGATGACATAGAACACGATGCTCGCGAACACGATATAGAAGCGCCAATGGTCGCCGGCGGCCTCGCTCCACAGGCGGCGCACCGTCGCCCAGGTGTCGCGGGGCGTCTCGTCCTCGTCCTCGTCGTCAACGTCGCGCATACGCTCCGCCTCGGCGCGGGCGCGCTCGTCCTCGGCGCGCTCGTTTTCCTCGTAGAGTGCCTGGCGGCGAGCCTCGCGCTCCGCCGCCTTGGCGGCTTCGTCCAGGCCGGGCGTGGCGCCCGTCTCCTCAACTGTCTCTGCAACCGCGGCATCCTCGGCGATGGCCTGCTTCTTGAGCTCCTCGGTCATGCTACTCACCTCCCTTCATCTGCGATTCCGCGATTGCGCGGTACACCTCGCAGGTTTCCATGAGCTCGTCGTGCGTGCCTAGGCCCACGATCTCGCCGTCTTTGAGCACCACGATCTGATCGGCATGCAAAATAGTCGAGATGCGCTGGGCGATGATGAGCACCGCGGCATCGCACGTCTCGTCCTGCAGCGCATGGCGCAGTGCCGCATCGGTCTTAAAGTCCAGGGCCGAAAAACTGTCGTCGAAGATATATAGATCGGCATGCTTCATGAGTGCGCGGGCAATCGCCAGGCGCTGGCGCTGACCACCCGAGAAGTTCGTGCCGCCCTGGGCCACCGGCGTATCGAGCCCCTGGGGCTGGTCGAGCACAAAGGTGCTCTGGGCAACCTCCAGCGCATGGAGCATGTCAGCCTCAGTCGCGTCTTCGTTGCCAAAGCGTAGGTTGCTCGCCACCGTACCCGAGAACAGCCATGCCTTCTGCGGCACATAGGCGATACGCCCGCGGATGTCGTCTTGCGAAAGGTCGCGCAGATCGATGCCATTCAGGCGAATGGCGCCCTTCGTGGCATCGTGGAAGCGAAGCAAGAGCTTGGCCACCGTCGACTTGCCCGAACCCGTCGAGCCTACAATCGCCGTGGTCTGGCCACGGCGACAGGCAAAGCTCAGGTCGCACAGGGTATCCTCGTCGGCATCGTCAAAACGGAACGACATGTGGTCGAACACGGCCACCGCGTCGGCACCGTCAACAGACTCCGCCGCGCACGTGTCCAGCGTGCGCTTGCCGTCCACGATGCTCGGCTCAATCTCCAACACCTGCTGCGCACGGTTCAGGCATGCGGCGGCGCGTGGGAGCGTCAGAATCACCATCTGCGCCGTCATCACAAAGAACAGGATCAGGATCGCGTACTCCAGCACGGCCGAGATGCTACCGATTTGCATGGCGTGGACGCCCACGCGGTTGCCGCCCACCCACAGCACCGCCACCTCGGCGATATTCATCAAAAAGAAGCTGGAGCTGTCGAGACCCACAAACAGGTGGTTGACCTTGATGGCATTGGCCGCGTAATCGCTAAACACCTCGTCCAGGCGCTTCTCCTCGTGGCGTTCCTTGTTAAATGCGCGGATGACGCGCACGCCCACGATGTTCTCGCGCAGCACCACGTTCATGCGGTCGATAAAGCTCTGCAGGCGCATAAAGATCGGCGCGGCGTTGGCAACGGTAAAGACCGCCGCCACCAGCACGATCGCAACCACCACGCCCAGCAGCGTGCCCATGGCGGGATCGATGAACCAAGCAAAAATGATGCCTGCCACGGCCAAGAATGGCACCGGCAACACCAGCTGAATCGTCTGAAGGACAGCTTGCTGAATCACGTTGATGTCGTTGAGCGAGCGTGTGATCATCGAACCCGTGCCAAAGCGCTCAAAGTCGCTGGCGGACAGCTCGAGCGACTTGTCGTACACGGCATTGCGGATATCGCAGGCCACGTTGGCGGCCAGGCGCGCCGAAAGATAGCAGCCCAGCACCGTGCCGCCGCTGGCCATGCCGGTCGCGATAAGCATGTACAGGCCGTTACGTAAAATATAGTCGACATCGCCCGTGGTAATACCGGTGTTGACCATGTTCGCCAGCATCGTGGGAACCAACAGCGTACCGACGTTATCTATCAGCACCGCAAACAGCGTCACCGCAATCAGACCGCGGTACGGCCTCATAAACCTCATTAAGAGTCGCATGTGTCCCCCTCGCCCTTATCGTCAGCCTCGTTCTCGGCGGCCACTTGCCGTTTAAATGCCTCGCACTCTTCGTTCAGAACATGGGAGAATTTACCGACCAGGCGCATGATCTCGCGCTGTTCCCACGGCTCGAGCGCTTCGAATGCCTGTTGCTCGGCTTTTTGCGCCGGTAACGCGTAGCGCTTGGCAAACCGCACGCCTTCTTCGGTCAATCGCACAACCTTGTTCTTACGACTGCCCTCGGCAAACTCCAACGTCGCAAGCCCTCGCGCCCTAAGCGTCTTGATCGCCGAGTTAATGGTCTGCTTGCTATAGAACCATTCGCCTGTCAGACGGCTCACGGCGATACTACCGCCCGCCGTGCTGGTGTCGACGAGCATCCAATAGGCGCAGTCCGAAAGACCGCAGGTGCGCGAGAACTCCGAATAGATATGGTCGAGTCCGTTGAGCATCCGGTCGAAATCGACCAGCGTAACCGCACTATTCATCTATCCCACCATTCGATTGTCCGAGTTTTGACCAATTTGTATTTCTAGATTAGTCCGAGTTTTGACTATCGTCAATAAGCTCGATATATATGGTCGGCTCTACATTGCATATCGATAGAAAAAGACCGCCGGCGCGGGGGCGGCGCCGGCGGTCACGCGAGAATAGCGATGTATTTGCCCGTTAGGCAGCGACGGCCTCGTAGACCGTTGCGCCCGCAAAGCTGTCGTGCAGGCTCTTGCCGCAGATCCAAGGCAGCTCGACGACCTCGCAGACCGTGTTGACCAGCTCGGAGCAATCAGTAAAGTGGCCCTTATCGTTGAGGGTCTCGCAATCCTGAACACGCCAATAGCCATCGGTGTGCGTGATGTAGTACTCGTGATCGTTGATCGACACGAAAGCGCGCGTCTTGGAACGCAGCAGCTTCAGAAATCCTTCGAAGTCAGTCTCGACGACATCTCCAGCCTGGAACATGATAGTTACCTCCTGGCCCAGCGCCACCACAGCGCATTGATAAACGTTGGTACCCCTTTAGTAAAACCTTTATCAACGGATATGCGCCCATGTTTTAGGCAAGTGGTAAAAAACCGCAGGGTAGACGGGATAAAACGTTTAACCATCTCATTAGCTTCTCACATTCTTGCCGCAGTTTTATGCAAGCCGACTTTTCCGATTGGTGGCTATTGCTGTTTGGGGCCCTCTGCACGATTACGGCTACGGCACGACGGGTAAGAACGGAGCATCTGCAACGTCATCGCTAGGAGAACCCATGGAGACCATCGAAGCGCTCATCCATCGCCGTAGCTGCCGCAACTACAGCGATCGCCCCGTCGAGGCAGAAAAGCTCGCACGCATTATCGAGGCAGGCCAGTACGCGCCGAGCGGCATGGGACGTCAGCCGGTCACGTTTGTCGCCGTTACCGATCCCGCGACCGTCGAGCGTCTCTCGCAGCTCAACGCCCAAGTTATGGGCAGCGATGGCGATCCCTTCTACGGGGCCAAGACTGTTGTGGTAGTGCTCGTCGACCGCAGCGTGCCCACGCACCTGGAAGACGGCTCGCTCGCCATGGGCAACCTGCTTAACGCAGCCTATGCGCTGGGCGTCGATTCGTGTTGGATCCACCGCGCGCACGAGGTCTTTGACTCACCCGAGGGACTGGAACTGCTGGCCAAGTGGGGTCTGCCCGCCGACGGAAGCTTGCGCGGTGTGGGCAACTGCATTCTGGGCTACGCCGAGGACGCACTCCCCAAGGCCAAGCCTCGCCGCGACAACGTGGTGTATGTTCCGCCGTTCTAACGAACGGCGGACCCGCTGAAAGGCCCCGTCCCATATTTGCTGCCCCACTCGCAACTTATCTTGCCGATGGAGTTGTTGCCGTTTCGCTCGTCTGACTCGCATCGGCGTCGTCGCTTTGCCCGCCTTCGTCCTTTTGAGCATCGGCAATGGTGGCAGCAGCTGCGACCATACCGCGCTGGGGCGCCACACCCGTCTGGTCTTGTGCGCCTTCAACAAGCTCCGTGCCAGCATTCGCAAGTTCAGGCGATTTGAACATCGCGCCCAGACTCGCGCCGTCGCCGGCATATCCGAGCGCCGCGAGCGCGATGACGATTATCGCGGCAACGACCACGATCGGCACGTAACGATGCCAGCCCGCAGGATTGAGGCCGCTACGGCGGGCAGCACCGCGGCTAATGTAGCCAAGCGTTCCATCGTGCTTGAGCTTTGAGCCCACCACGCGCCTTCGTCCCCATAACGAGGATTCGGCCTGCATGGCCAAGCGAGCGCTTGCCGAAGGATAGCCATATTTTGTGCGCTTGAACGAGCCGTCGAACCCCGAGGCGCTTTTGCCCCACGTCCGCGAAGTCGTACGTCGGCTGACCGGCGCCGCACTTCGCTTTGTTCGGTTCGGTTTTGAAGTCTCCGCCATACTCCCCCGCACGCCGTAACACAATCGAAACAATGCTTCTTTGGACTGTAGCACATGCGACGCACGCGGTCACGGCGCCTCGCTCAGCGGTCGTTGTCCTTCAGCAGGCGCCATAAAGTCGTGCGGCTTATACCGAGCACCTCTGCCGCACGTGTCCTGTTGCCGTGAAGGTGCTGCAGGACCAACCGCGCGATATCGCGCTCGGTATCGGCCAGGGGACGCAAGATATACAGATCGCTATCGAGCGTCGGGGCA
>USQE01000015.1 GCA_900556675.1 uncultured Collinsella sp. | reverse complement strand
GGCGCCAGGCAAACTGCCACGTACCGCCGGCGCGAATAGACCACGCCCTCGGCGCAGGCATAGATCATCGCCGTCTCGCGATTCGCCCCAAAGGTCACCTTCGCGCCCGCAGGCGCCAGAAGCTTAAATAACACACCGTGCACCAGCTCGTGCACGGCAAATGACGCCGCCGAAACCGCAGCCAAGCCGACTATCCAGCCCAAAACCGCCGTCCAGCCGCCCGCGTCCGCCACATCCAAGTCTGCGGGCCCGCCCAGCAGCATAAACACCGGCACCAGGCACACGGCAAACACCACAAGCACGGCCATCCCCCACACAAAGCAGGCGTGCAGAAATTCCTCGTCCTCAAACGCATGTATGTTGGAAATCTCATTCATAGCATCTTAGGATAGCGCCCCTGCCACGTACCCGTCCGCATGTGCGATAATGTCGAACGATATGCACGAATTGACCACCGCGTCGTCAGGCCTTGCGCCCGGCCGCGCCCTCACCATATGCGAAGGAGTCCCATGGCATCCAAATACTCCATGAACGACCGTCCCAGCTGGCCTCGCCGCGCCATCGTTACCGCCGGCGAGCCCTACGGCAACAAGGGCCTTCACTTTGGCCACGTTGGTGGCGTCTTTGTCCCGGCCGACTTCTTCGCCCGCTTCCTGCGCGACCGTCTGGGCCGCGAGAACGTCATCTTCACCTCGGGCACCGACTGCTATGGCTCGCCCATCATGGAGAGCTACCGCAAGCTCAAGGAGAACGAAGGCTACGACAAGTCCATCGGCGAGTACGTCGAGTCCAATCACTCCCGCCAGGCCGCGACCCTCAACAACTACAACATCAGCTGCGATATCTACGGCGGCTCGGGCCTTGAGCCGGCTGCGCAGATCCACAACGAGGTTACCGCCGAGATTATCGAGCGCCTGCACGAGCAGGGCACCATCTCCAAGCGCTCCACGCTGCAGTTCTACGACGCCAAGGCCGGCACGTTCCTCAACGGCCGTCAGGTGATCGGCCGCTGCCCCATCCAGGGCTGCAAGTCCGAGAAGGCGTACGCCGACGAGTGCGACCTGGGACACCAGTTCGAGCCCGAGGAGCTCATCGCGCCCAAGAGCCAGCTCACCGGCGAGGTGCCCGAGCTGCGCCCGGTCGACAACCTCTACTTCGACCTGCCGGCCTACCTCGACTTTATGAAGACCTACACCGCCAAGCTCGCCCAGAACCCGCAGGTTCGCTCCGTGGTCTCCAAGACCATGGAAGAGTGGCTGCTGCCGGCTCAGCTCTACATTCAGAACAAGTTCCGCGAGGCCTTCGACGCCGTCGAGGACCAGCTCCCCGAGCACACCGTGCTGGAACCCGAGGGCAACAAGAGCAGCTTTACCGTCACCTTCCCCAGCTGGAAGGAGCGCGACGACGCCCACGCGGTGCTCGCCAACGGCGGCGTGCGCTTCCGCAGCGGCAAGGCGCTCGTGCCCTTCCGCATCACCGGTAACATCGACTGGGGCGTTCCGGTGCCCGAGGTCGACGGCGTGAACGACGTCACCTGCTGGTGCTGGCCCGA
This sequence comes from uncultured Collinsella sp., assembly GCA_900556675.1. Taxonomy (GTDB): domain Bacteria; phylum Actinomycetota; class Coriobacteriia; order Coriobacteriales; family Coriobacteriaceae; genus Collinsella. The sequence continues at coordinate 11,457 of USQE01000015.1, read as the reverse complement.
GAGCCTGTGGGCGCCCATCAGCTACACCCGCACCGTACTCGCCCGCGACGCCCGAGCCGCCGGCGTAACCGAGGGTGTCGCCGCCCAGGACGCCGCGCTCATGGGCGAGCCCGCCGCCGATTCCACACAGGTCCCCGCGCCCACCTACCAGCACAGCTCGCTCGACTGGCGCGACTGGTGGTGCTCTGACGACGCACAGATCTACCAGTTCATCGGTCAGGACAACATCTACTTCTACTGCATCGCGCAGACCGCCATGTGGGAGGCCCTGGGTTGGGACCTCACGCAGAGCACCGTCAGCGCCTGCTACCACCTGCTCTATATGGGCAAAAAGGCCAGCTCGTCTTCGCAGACGCCTCCCCCGCCGGCAGACGACCTGCTCAACCACTACACCTGCGAGCAGATGCGCGCGCACTGGCTGTCGCTCGGCCTGTCCGAGAAGCCGGTGAGCTTTAGCCCCAAGGCATACGACACCCGCGTGACCGGCAAGGACAAGGACGGCAACGAGGTGCGCGCCTGCGACGACAAGCGCGTCATCGATCCGGCCCTTAAGGAGAGCGCGCTTTTGACCGGCGTCTTCAACCGCCTGGCCCGCAGCTGCTTCTACGGCGTCGCCGTCAAGGAGGGCGACGAGAGCCCCTATCGCAACGGCTGCATTCCGGCCGGCGCCGCCTCTGCTGCCGTGGTCGAGGCTGCCGAGCAGGCCGCCCTTGCCTTTGAGCAGGCCATGTACAAGTTCGAGACGCACCGCGCGCTCGCCGTGTGCGACGACTACCTGCGCGCCGCCAACAAGCGCTGGAGCGATGCCTCCAAGGCCGCCAACAAGCTCGAGGGCGAGCCGGCCAACGCCGCCATGAAGCAGGCCCTGGTCGACGCCTTTACCGAGCTGCGTGTGGCAACCGTGCTCATGCACGGCATCGTCCCGGCCGGCTGCGAGCTCATCTGCGAGTACTTCGACGTCGACCCGGTCGCCTTCTTTAGCTGGGACAACATCTTTGCCTCCACGGATGAGTTTGTGGAGAGCCTGGGCGAGAAGCCCGGCGAGCACCGCGTGAAGCCGCTGCCCCCGCGCTTCGACTTCTTTAGCAAGCACGAGAGCCAGTACTAGGCAACCGCAACGCGCCCGGGAATGATTATTCTGGGACGGGGATTAAAAAATCATTCCCGGGCGCCACAGTACAGTCTTTTTGGGACGGGGATCATTAAATGATTTTTTAATCCCCGTCCCAGAATAATCATTTCGGTGGAAGGAAAGACGGATGTCCAAGCCGCGTCGTCGTAAGCAGAAAAAGCAGGTTAAGCCCGAGCTCAAGCTTAGGCAGTTTGCCGCTACCGAGCTTTCCGACCGGCTTGCCGCCCAACACTCCGCCGCCGACCTGCCGCGCTTTATGGTCGACACGGTTGCCGGTGCCTATACGCCTGCCGATGCCGAGCTCATGATCGAAGGCTTTGGCGCCGCAGCCGCGCGCCCGGTCACGCTGCGCGCCAACACGCTCAAGGCGACCGCCGAGGACATTGCCGCGGCACTCGACGCCGCCGGGATCGCCCACCGCTCCGTCGCGTGGTATCAGGATGCCTTCATCCTGCCCGACGCCCAGGTATCCGACCTGTGGGACCTCGACATCTACCGTGACGGCAAGATCTACCTGCAGAGCCTGTCGTCCATGATGCCGCCTTTGGTGCTGGGCGCCCAGGCCGGCGAGGACATCCTGGACATGTGCGCGGCCCCCGGCGGCAAGACGACGCAGATCGCCGCCCTCACCCAGGGACAGGCGCACCTCACCGCCTGTGAGATGAGCATTCCCCGCGCCGAAAAGCTCGAGGCAAACTTGGGCCGCCAGGGCGCCAAAAACGTGCCCGTCATGCGCATTGACGCACGCGAGCTCGACGAGTTCTTCCGCTTTGACCGTATCCTGCTCGACGCCCCCTGCACCGGCACGGGCACCGTCATCAGCGGCAACGAAAAGAGCCTGCGCGGCCTCACCGAACAGTTGCTCGTTAAGTGCGCCCGCTCGCAGCGCGCGCTTCTGGACCGCGCCATGGGGGCCCTCAAACCGGGCGGCACGCTCGTCTATTCGACCTGTTCGATCTTGCCGCAGGAAAACGAGGATGCCCTGCAAGAGGCCCTCGACAAGCACATGGACTGCGAGCTCATCCCCCTCGACGGCACGCCAAGCGAAAGCGAAGCGCGTCGCGCCCAGGGTGCCGGCGAGGATCCGCATATCGAGTGCAACGCCCTTACCGAAGCCATTGCCGAAGGCCACGTCTCGGCCATTGCCAACCGCATGCCCGGCACGCTGACCATTCCGCCCAGTCGCGACTTTGAGGGCTTCTATATCGCCCTGGTCCGAAAACGCAGCTAGCGCACGGATTCAAAACTCAACAAGCTATCGCCGTGCGCGCCTGTCCTGCTGGTCCTCATGCCGCGCAAGCGCTTCACGCTCCTTGCGCTCAGCCTTTTTGCCCTTAATGGCCGTGACCGCAAAGTAGATGACCGCGGCGGCAACGATTGCGCCCACGCATAGGCCAATCGAGCCCAACATTGCCGAGAATTCCATACCGCGTCACCTCTCTTTTGTATACGGGACATTCAAGATAGCACCTCGATTCCCGCCACCACAGCTCCTTCACGTTCGCCGGCCCTTCAGTCTAACGGATGGCGCAGCGGGGAAAAATCAACTCGTCAAACGATTTAGCACTCGCAACGCCGGTCGTACACTGCCGACCGCACAGCATAGAAACGGACCGCCATGGATTCTCTCAACGATTTGAACGAGCGCGTCGACGCCTTTGTCGGCACCAGCTCCTTCGAGACGCCTGCCGCGACGAACGACCAAGCCCCCATCGATGTTCCCGCCGAGGTTCACGAGGACATCGTCGCCTCGGTCGACTTCTCCGAGGTTGAGCTTGCAGACGAATTTACCGAGCCCCAGGTGGCCGTAACTCCCAACGGCCTTTTGCCCATGGAGCCGCTGCCCATCGACGGGCGTCTGCGCAAGGCAGCCCTCCGTATGCCCGATGAGATCGAGGAGGCCAGCGGCTTTACGCTCTTTGGCCGCCGCATCAAATCGCTCATCTACACCACCGACGTGGCGGTCATCCGCAACTCCAATGCCGACGCCGTGTTTGCCGTCTACCCCTTCACGCCGCAGCCCGCCATTACGCAAGCGTTGCTGACTGTTGCCGAGTGCCCGGTCTTTGTGGGCGTTGGCGGCGGCACCACCACCGGTAAGCGTTCCGTGCAGATGGCGGCCGTATCCGAGATGCAGGGCGCGGCGGGCTGCGTGGTCAACTCCCCCGCTACTGCCGAGATGGTCGAGCACATCACCAACATCGCCGACATCCCCGTCATCGCCACGGTCGTTCGCTGCGACGACGATGCTCACGCCAAGGTGCGCGCCGGAGCCAAGATTCTCAACATCGCCGCCGGCAAAAATACGCCCCAGGTCCTGCGCGAGCTGCGCGAGCACTATCCCAACCTGCCGCTCATCGCACCGGGCGGCAAGACGCCCGAGAGCATCCGTGAAACCATCGCCGCTGGCGCCAACGCCATCATCTGGACGCCGCCTTCGGCCCAGCAGCTTCAGACCGACATGATGCAGCGATACCGCAAGATGAAAGAAGACGCCACGCCCGTCATCTCGCGCGACGATGTGCCCATTATCGACCAGGTCGCCGCCGCCGAGGTTAGCCAGGTCGAGAACATGAATCCCGACGTGCCGATCCCCGACGAAGTCATCGAACGCGTCGCTTCGATCCACGATCATATCGAGGAGCGTCGCGCCAGCCGCGGACTCAAACCCTCGCTGCACGGCTTCTTCTTCCGCGGAAAGAAACGCTAGCCGCAGCAGCAAGGCCCGTCCCGCAAACAACGGGACGGGCCTTTTTCTGTTATCGAATGTCGGGAGGGACAGGCGCAGCCGTTAAAACCGTCAGCCAGCCCACGAACGTTAGTCCACGCGCTTGTCGCCCATAAAGAAGACGGCCACCGTGCCAGGGCCGGTATGCGAGCCAATCAGAGCACCGATGCTATTGATCTCAATCTTACCTTTGAGCTGCGGAACCTGCTCCTCTATCAGTGCCGCAACGGCCTCGGCGTCCTCGCGGCACGCCGAGTGCGACATGATGCACTTGCCCGAATAGTTCGCGCCGTCCTGCACATGCGCCATCACGGTCTTGGCCATCTCGGAGATCGCGCGCTTCTTGGTGCGAATCTTCTCGCGTGGCGCCAGCTCACCTTCGCAATCGACCGTCATAAGCGGGCAAATCTTGAGCGCCGTGCCGATGATCGCGCTCGCGGCCGAAATGCGACCGCCGCGCAGGTAACTCGACAAATCGGTCGAGAAGAACCAGTGGTGCAGGTTGAGTTTATGCTCCTCAATCCAAGCGGCCGTCTCGTCGAGCGAAGCGCCGCTATCGCGAACGTCGGCGGCACATTCCGCCAGCAGGCCAAAGCCCGAAGACGCCGCCAGCGAGTCGATGACGCGTACCTTGCCGCCCTGGGGATAGCGATCCGCAAGCATCTGTGCCGCAACGCAGGCCGATCCATACGTGCCCGAAATACCCGACGACAACGCCAGGTGCAGCACGTCTTTACCCTCGGCAACAAACGGCTCCCAAAACTCCTCGTACTCACCCACGCTCACCTGAGACGTCTTGGGCATGGCGCCCGCGGCAATCTGGGCAAAAAACTCGTCCGGCGCAATCGACTGATACAGATCGTCCGTATAGACAACATCGTCGATCTCGTAATGAAAACACACGACAGGGATATTGCGCGATTCAAAGAACTCGCGGGTTCGGTCGGCGGCGGATTCACAGGTCAGGACAAAATCACTCATATGAGGCTCCTTACTCATTACTGCGCAAATTATTGCACAGCAATCGTGAATACGGTACAAATGTCCACTATTTACCAAATTGAACCAAAGGTAGTGAACATCTTTACCGTTATCATCCCTATCGATCCCGGAGGTATGCGCCTGCAAAAACGACCCCGCGTCTCCATTCAACCGCCATATCTACCTCAACTAAATCGATTTACCAAACCGTTCGGCCAACAATTTGACCTCCCATCTCCAATCGAAACAAAAGCGGCGCATACTGATAAACGTTTGACGCTGTTTGTCAGTTTTACCAACCACATCGGAAGGTGCCTCATGGTCGCATTCGATCGCAACCCGCAAGACTTCAAGTATCTGCGTCTGCTGTCGAGACAATTTCCCACCGAGCAATCCGCGTTTACCGAGATTATCAATCTCTCGGCCATTCTCAACCTGCCCAAGGGCACCGAGCATTTTATGAGCGACGTGCACGGCGAGTACGAAGCCTTTATGCACATCCTCAACAACTGCTCGGGTGTCGTGCGCGAGCATGTCGACGAGATCTTTGGCGACACGCTCTCCTTTGACGAAAAGGGCGAGCTGTGCACGCTCATCTACTACCCGCGCGAGAAGATCGAGCTGGTCCGCAGCCGGCGCGAGGACTCCCCCACCTGGTACAAGACCATGCTCGACCAGCTCATTGTGGTTGCCCGCTCGCTTTCGAGCCGCTATACGCGCTCCAAGGTGCGTAAGGCCATCCCGCGCGATTACGCCTACATCATCGACGAGCTGCTGCACACGCATCCGGATGAGAACAACTACCGCGTGCGCTATCACGAGCGCATCGTGGAGTCCATCCTAGAGACCGCCAGCGCCGATGACTTTATCGAGTCGCTTGCCTCGCTCATCAAGCGCCTCGCCGTCGACCACCTGCACTTGGTGGGCGACATCTTCGACCGTGGCGGCGGCGCTGCCAAGATTATGGACCGCCTGCTCACCTATCATTCGCTCGATATTCAGTGGGGTAACCACGATCTGCTGTGGATGGGCGCTGCGGCCGGTGAGCCCGCCTGCATCGCCACGGTGCTGCGCAACAACCTGCGCTACGACAATTACGAGATCCTCGAGAACGACTACGGCATCTCGCTGCGCGAGCTTGTCGCCTTCGCCGACGCCACCTATACCGCCGGCGAGTCCATCACCCCGCTGATCAAGGCCATCAACGTGCTGCTCTTTAAACTCGAGGGCCAGATTATCCAGCGTCACCCCGAGTTCGACATGACCGACCGCCTGCTGCTCGACAAGATCGACCACGACACCGGCACGGTCACGCTCGCCGACGGCAGCGTGTGGCCGCTCACGACCAACGATTTCCCCACCGTCGACCCGACGGACCCCTACACGCTCACGCCCCAGGAACAGCACATCATCGACAAGCTCGTGTCCGAGTTTATCACCGCCGATCATCTGCATCGCCATATCGATTTCCTCTACACCCATGGCTCGATGTACAAGGTCACCAACGGCAACCTGCTGTTCCATGGCTGCGTGCCGCTCAACGAAGACGGCACCTTTAGCAGCATGAACTGCCTGGGTACCTGGCACGCCGGTCGCGATTATCTCGATTTTTGCGACCGCATCGCCCGCCGCGCCTGGCGCGTGGGCGACCGCGACGCCCTCGACTGGATGTGGTACCTGTGGATCGGCTTTAACTCACCCGCGAGCGGACGCCTGGTGCGTACCTTTGAGCGCGCCTATATCGCCGATAAGAGCACCTGGGCCGAGCCGATGGACCCGTACTTCACGCTTACCAAGTCGCCCTCGGTCTGCGACGACATCATGCACGAGTTCGGCGTTGCCCCCATGGCTTGCTCGCCGACGGGGCACATCATCAACGGCCATACCCCGGTCAAAACTACCAAGGGCGAGCAGCCCATCCGCGCCAACGGCAAGCTGTTGGTCATCGACGGCGGCTTCTGTCGCGCCTACCATCCCAAGACGGGCATCGCCGGCTACACGCTTATCTCGAGCTCGCGCGGATGCCGTCTTAAGTCGCACCGGGCCTTTACGACGGTTGCCGAGGCGCTCACCCGCAACGTGGACATCGAAAGCGAGACCAACCGCTTTGACGAGGCCGACCGCCGCCGCATGGTCAGCGATACCGACACTGGCGCCAAGATCCGCAGCCAAATCCAGGACCTACGCCAGCTGCTCGATGCATATAGAAACGGTGCTATCGAGGAGCGCGCCTAGCCCCGCCTGCGGGGATTGGCTAAACTTGCTGAGTTTGTCATCCCCGCGGCGCTCCGGCGCCACTCTAAGGCAGGTACCATGCAAAAGCTCCTTGCGCAGATCATGAAGTTTGGCGTCGTCGGCGTCGTCGCCACGATCATCGACTTTGGCATCATGAATCTGCTCCACTACGGTTTGGGCCTCAATATCCTGATCGCCAATACCAGCGGCTTTATCGTCTCGCTCATCTTTAACTACGTCGCGAGCATGAAGTACGTGTTTGCGCACAAGGAGGGCATGAGCCGCCACCGCGAGTTCATCATCTTTGTCGTGCTGTCCGTGATCGGCTTGGCGCTCAACGACGGCATCGTGCTGGCGCTCAACGCCGGCCTGGGGCTCGAGGCCAATATCGCCAAGATTTGCGCCACCGCGCTGGTCATGGTCTACAACTTTGTGACCCGAAAGATCTTCCTGGAGGGCGACGAGACCAAGTAGCTCGACCTCCTCGTTGCACTACGGGGCCCACGGACGATGCGCATCGAGTGCTGCGTTGTTCGTGGGCCCTGCTCGTTTGCGGGAAGATTTGCAACGTTTGCGGATTACCTCTTGAATATTTGGCGAGTTCGTATAGTTCTTGCCAAAGACCTTACGTTTCCTATGCAAAAGCTCTAAAGTATCTCGTTGCTCGATTCATCAACGCATTGGATGTGATTACGTGCGCAAGGCACTGGCACAACCTCATACCAAGCAATTCCTCAAGTTCGCTGTCGTGGGTCTTATCTCCTTTGGCATCGACTGGGGCATGCTCATTGCGCTCGTCGAGCTGTTTCACCTCGACTTTTTGATGAGCACCACGCTCTCGTTTACCACGTCCGTCGTGGTTAACTACTGGCTCAGCATGAAGTACGTGTTCGATCACCGCGAGGGCATGAGCCGCAAGCGCGAGTTCACGATCTTCACCATCCTGTCGGTGATCGGTCTGGGCCTCAACGACCTGTACATGTTTGTGGGCGTCACGTTTTTGAGCATCGGCTACCAGGCCATGAAGGCCATCGCCACGTTCCTGGTCACCTGGTACAACTACTTCAGCCGCCGCTTCTTCCTCGAAGGCGCGCAGTCATAGTCGATTCGACATTTGCTTGAATATATAACCGGTTGGAATTCACGTTCCAGCCGGTTTTTTTGTTTGACGAGGCTGTCGAGGAAGACGTACGGGACGGGCCACGGTGCCGAAATGGGACGCGCCTTCCCCATGGGCGCCGTTCCGGAAAGCGCGTCCCAGATTGAGGCCTCAAAGCGGGACACAGTTTCCGCAACGCCACTCAAGCGGAAAGTGCATCCCGGAATCCGACCTCGGAACGGGACGCGGTTTCCCAATGGCCATCGAAGCGGAAACTGCATCCCGGAATCCGCCTCCAGAGTGGGACGCGCTTTCCGGTTGAGCCTCGATTGGGAAACTCCGTCCCATTCGCATCAAAAAACGGGCGGCCTGGATGTTTGTCCGAGCTGCCCGTTCCGTGCGTTATGTTGAGATCCCTAGCCTGTTACGTAATACCAGACGACGTTGTCGCCGTTGGAGAGAACGTAGTTGCTGCAGGCCGTCATGGGCGTCGAGCCGTTGACAGAGTACATCCAACCGCTCGTGCCGCCATACTGCTTCTCGGCCAAACCGCCGATCGCGGCGACATACGTGCCGTACGATGAGCCGTGTGCGTTGACGGAAAGCCCGAGCGCGCATAGGGCGTCGTAGACGGTGGCACCTTCGTTAAAGGTATAGGTGCCGCCGGCGGACACAGGATTGCCCACGGCGCTCGATGTGACCGCAACCGTCACCGTGACGTAACTGGGCTCCTGCGTGCCGCCCTGGCCGCCCGAGGAGGCGGTTCCGCCGTTAGAAGCAGAGGCGCCGCCAGACGATTGGCCGCCGCCCGAAGAGGTACCACCAGACGTGTTAGAAGTATCGGCAGTTTCGGTATTCTGAGCAGCCGATACATCGCCAGACTTCTTGCCACGCTGGTCTTCAGACTTTTTGCCATCCGAGTTTTTATCCGAGCTCTTGTTCGAAGACTCGGAATCGCCCTTGGCGTCACCCGAGTCCTTGGACTTATCTTTCGCATCGCCCGAAGCCTTGGAGTTCTTAGAGTCAGCTTTGCCAGAAGCAGCAGCCGAGCCAGCTCCCCTGGCGTCGTTGGCAACGACGCTCTCCCCCGTCACGGCCTGAACGATCCAGTCGATGGACCAGGCACCGCTTGTGGAGGGATGGACAAACCCCAGCGAGACGACAATCAGGGCAACGCAAGCAGCCGTAAAAACGCCGACAAGTGCCTTGCGCCGCGGGGCGGACGCCGCCGAAGCGGCGCCCTTTTGCTTTGCATCGTCGAGCTGGATAAACGAGGAGTCGGGCTGCTGCCCGTTGGTCTCCTTGGGCTTATCGGGCATTACCGTCACCCTTGCCGCGCTTGGTCAGCATGAAGACGGCGATGAGCGCGAGGCCGATCACGCCGGCCGCGATGCCGACAATAGCGAGCGGGTTGAGGCCAGACTCCTGCGCGGAAGCCTCAGTGGACTTCTTGGCAGTGGTCGTGGAAGCGGATGCCTTGTCGGACTTGGAGTCGGACTTCTTGTCGGACTTGCCGTCCTTCTTGTCAGACTTCTTCTCGTCCTTCTTGTCGGACTTGTCGGAGTCCTTCTTGTCGGACTTGTTGTCCTTGGTCCCGGTCTTGGTCGACACCGTCGTCTTGGTCACCGGCTTCTGACCAGGGGCGACAGCGCCACCCTTCGAGCCGGAGCCAGTGCCCGCGCCAGCGCCCGTGCCGGTACCAGCACCAGTGCCGGAGCCGCTGCCACCGTTAGAGCCAGAACCGCCATTGCCGTCAGGGTTAACGGCGTTCTTGGTCCACTTGGCATACAGCGTCATATCGGCCGTCACCGGCGTGCTGAAGTCATACGCCTCCGTGCAAGCCTCATCGGTGTACCAGCCACCGAAGGTGTAGCCCTCACGCGTCGGATCGGCAGGCTTAACCAGCTTGCCGTCGGCCGTAGTCTGGAAATCGACCTTGGAACCATCGCCAGTCTCGAACGAGACCTTAACGCCACCATTCAGCTTGAACAACGTGCCGGAATCGTTGATGTAGTAGAGGTTGCCCTTGGCGTCGCAGGCAATCGGCGAGTCGCAGTAGTTGTTGTGTCCCGTTGCGCTAAACGCACCGGTCGCCTGCGCGTCACCCAGCTTGTAGCGATAGACACCGCCGCCCGAGGTGTAGTTCACATAGTCGGAAGTCGCACCGTAGTTAACCGTGAAGTAGACATACGTGCCATCTGCCTGGGCGCTCACGAGCGGTGCACCCTTGATGCCGCCGATGGGAAGCGCGGAGCCATCAGCAGACGAAACCAACGTCGTAGCAAAGTCATTATCAAGGTCGACAATCGCCAGCGCAGAGCCACCGGAAACCTCGCCGCCGACAATCAGCTTGTTGCCATACAGCGTAGGCATGCAGGCGCATCCCGTAAGACCCAGGTCGACGACGCGCTCTTCGAAAATGCGCGAAGCGGCATCCGCACCACGCGAACTACCGTCAGAAATCGCCAACACGTGCAGCTTACCGTCACGCGAAATCAGATAAGCATGGCTACCGTCGGCGGAGAGCACGCAGGAGGAGTTGACGATAGCACCAACCGAAACGCTTCCAAGCACAGCGCCCGAAGACTTGCTGAGCATCTCAACGGTACCGGCGCTGGTGGGAACCAGAACAAAACCATCGCCCACGGTAGCGCCCGTCCAGTAATAGCCTTCATCGGCGTTGACGTGCTGCCAGGAAACGGCACCGGTCAGGATATTGATGCGCGTCAGATGGCCGTTGTTATACACGCCCTTACCATAGTCGACATCAACGGTGCCGACATACAGGTAGTTGCCGTCGACCGTCAGCTGAGAATTCGACTGAGCAGTTTTGCTCACAGGGTCGGTAACCCAAACCGTCGTGAGCGTATCGGCCGTCAGGGCCTGGACCGCACCGCCGTCGAGCGGAACGATGACCAAGCCGTTCGTATAAATCGGACGCGTCGTGTAGCCAATCGCAGTCTTAAGGTTCGACTCGGCAAGCACCTTGCCCGACTCGGCATCGATCTTAAGCAAGCGCTTGTTGACGGCAAGATACACATTGCCGTTTACAATCGGCTCGCTCGCGTTGGGGTACATGGCGCCCGAATAGGCCTTCCAATCAAACGTCCAAGAGCTTGCCAGCGCGCCCGTAGGCGTGGACACGTTCTCGACCACCGCATTGGAATTGCCGCTCCAGTCGGCTTTCCAATCGGTCGGGCGCGAAGCGCTCGGGTCAACTACGACTTCATCGGGATTAGGAACGGTATCGCCAGCAGCATAAGCCCAGACGATCTTGTCACC
>USQE01000014.1 GCA_900556675.1 uncultured Collinsella sp. | reverse complement strand
ACCGATAGCTACACGCGCGATAAGATCGACAGCCAGCTTAAGTCCGAGCTGCTCACCGCTCTGCAGCCCGCCTTTGCCAAGATCTCGGAGATGGGCATCCGCTACAGCGCTATTCCCGGCCACACCACCGAACTCGCCCGCGCGCTCAACGAGGTCCTCTCGGCCGACTGGCGTGACCTGCGCGGTGTCGAGATCGTGAGCTTTGGCGTCAACTCCATCGCCGCCTCGCAAGAAGACGAGCAGATGATCAAGGACCTGCAGAAGGCCGCAGTCATGCGCGATCCCACCATGGCGGCCGCCAACATCGCCAGCGCCCAGAGCGACGCGATGCGCGCGGCAGCGGCCAACCCCAACGGCGCGATGGCAGGCTTTATGGGCATGGGCATGGCAGGTGGCATGGGCGGCATGAACGCCAGCCAGCTGTTTGCCGCCGGCCAGGCACAGCAGCAGGCCGCCCCGCAGCCGGCTCCGACACCCGCCCCCGCACCGGCTCCCGCTGCCGCACCTGCGGCCGGCGCATGGACCTGCAGCTGCGGCGCCACCAACACCGGCAAGTTCTGCTCCGAGTGCGGCAGCCCCGCACCCGCCCCGGCACCGGCCAAGTGGTTCTGCCCCAACTGCGGTAGCGAAAACGGCGGCAAGTTCTGCAGCAACTGCGGAACACCCAGGCCCTAGCCCCTTTATCTGGTAATTGGCGGGGGTTCCGCCACCCCTGCATTTGCTTCTATGGGTTTCGTTCGATAAAGGAGGACACCATGAAGACAACGTTCAAAAAGTCCGTACTCGCATTCCTGACATGCGTCCTGGCGCTCGCCTTTGCCCTGACGGGCTGCAGCGGCGGCGGCAAGGACCCCAAGGCCAACTTCGTCGGCAGCTGGCAGTACTCGGGTGGAACCTTGGACGGCGAAGAGCTCACCGATGAGTATATGGATATGCTCAAGGAGTGGGGCCTCAACTGTATCCTGATCCTCGACGAAGACGGCACGGGCGTCCTCGACATGTTCCTTGAGGTCGCCGACCTGAAATGGGAGGCCAAGGACGCCACCACCGTAACGATTACCGCCGAAGATGAGTCGCACGACCTGAAGCTCAAGGACGACAAGCTCGTCCTCGAGGTGGAAGGCGACAAGATTATCTTTACGAAGTCCGACAAGGATCTGTCCGGTACGGTGAAGAAGGATCGCGAGAACGCCGAGAAGGAAGAAGAGATCGATGAGGCCGTCGAAGACGACGACGTCCAGAGCATCGAAATCTCCCCCGCCGTCACCGTCGCCGATGACGACCTGTGCACCATCACCATCACCGAGAAGTTCAAGGACGACTGGGGCGACATCGGCTTTGTCGTCAACATCACCAACAAGAGCGACAAGGACCTGACCTTCTACGCTCCTTCCGGCAAGACCAACGTCAACGGCACCATGAAGGAACCCTGGTTCTCGGCTCACCTGATGCCCGGCACCAACGCCACCGAGGAATTCACGTTCTCGAGCGGCGAGCTTGACAGCCTTGACGACCTGGTCAACACGACCATCGGCATCGACGCCTACCTGACCGATTCCTACGAGGACGTCGCCTCCTACAGCGCAACCATCGCGTAACGGCACGTAACATCAGCCGCGGTTGGCGGACACATCCGCGCACATGTCAGGCGGGGCCGCAGGAGATAATCCTGCGGCCCCGCCGCTTTATGCCGATGCGTAACGAGCGCTAGCGCTCCATGTTGGGAACGATGCTGCCCTCCGTTACTGCGTGCACGGCCAGGCGCATGATGTTGTCGTAGCCGGTCTTGCTTAGGATCTCCGAGATGCGACGCTTGATGGTGCCCTCACTCATAAACAGCTCGGCCGCAATCTCGCGACGACTTTTGCCCTCACAGGCAAGGCGCAAAATCGACAGCTCGACATCGTCGAGTGCCGCCGTGCCCGAAAAAATGCTCTCGGGCGGCTTGGGAAACGTGCAATAGCCCGCCAGCGTGGAGCGCATCACGGCGAACAGCTCGTCGATACCGACGTTCTTGTACACAAAGCTATCGACGCCCGCCTCGCGGGCCTGATCGACAAAGGTGATCTCGGGCATGCCGGTCATGATAATGATGCGACACTCGGGCAGCTGCTCCTTAATGCGCGCCGCCGCCACGATGCCGTTTGAATCGTGTTCGGTGCACACGTCCATCAGTATCATGTCCGGGCGCTCCTTGAGCGCGACGCCCAAGGCCTCGGAGGCATCGGCGATCGCGGCGACGACGGTCATATCGGGCTGGTCGCCAACGGAGCGCGCCAGGCTTTCGCGCAGAATGGCCTGGTCTTCGACAATTAACACGCGGATCATGAGTTTCTCCTTTGGGACGTGTCGTTGGCGTTAAGCGGAATGGATACCGCAAGCGTAAAGGGCGGGGCGGCATGGACCTCTAGGCTGCCACCCAGATCTTGCGCGACATGCCTCATACCTGGGATACCCGTTCCCTCGCGATACGATACGGGGGCCGGAGACCCGTCGTTAGAAATCGTCATGCGCGCGACGGTGCCAGCATACGTCCCCTCCTGCCACAGGCGCACGTGGACCCGATGCGCCTGCGCATGCTTGGTGGCATTGGTCGAGGCCTCGCGGATAATCTGCAAAAATGCGGCGGCGACACGCGCGTCCTCAGGCAGCACACCCTCAACATCGATATGCACACTAACCAGGCCAAAAGCATGGACGATATCACCCAGCTGCTCTGCAGGCTCGCTGGCACCACCACTGCGCAGGTCGGCGGCAATTGAGCGTAGCAACGGGTCAATCTGCTCGAGTGACTCATCGTCCAGACGCCCCTCCTCCAAATAGCGATGAAGAATGGACAGACGCTGCCCGATTACATCGTGAACGCGGGCACGCATACGTAGGTAGGCCGCATTGTCGGCAACCTTTTTGACTTCTTCGATCTGGGCCTGGAGCTCTTGGCCCGCAAGCTCAAGCAGGTGATTGGCTTGCGCCAGGCGGTCGTGGGCATGCGCATACTCCGTCACGTCCAGTCCGATAATGCGCTCGAACGAACGGCCCGAAACCATAACACGATCGCACACAAACAGGCGAATCTCGGCGGGAGAGACCTCGATTACCGCACGCGCCTCACCAAAACGGTCCAGATTAATCCGCACACGGTTCCTACTGCTTTCGGGCATTTGCATGCTAAGTTTGCGCAGGTCGTTCCATGTGCCGCTCATGTCGCGTAGATCGGTTGGCATGTGAAGCTCAACGAGGTTTTTGCGCATGCAGCGGTTCATGAGCAGCGGACGGCCCCTCTGGTCTAGATACAGGATGCCCACGGGAATCACGTTGATGGTCTCGATCGTCGAGAACGCAGTGATATCCTCCTGGCGGTTACGGACGTCCATCAAGAGCGCCGCGATGGAACGGAACAGGAAGAACGCTCCCTCTGCGATAAGGACAACGGTCCACGCCGGGCCCATGGCAAAAACCACCGGTGGTGTAACGGCGACAACAAGCAACAGCTCGACCAGCATGACGGGGCGACGATAGTGCACCATAAGTACCACGCCATAAGCAAAGATTGCGGCATTGAGCCACAACGCTCCGCCCATTGCCCTGGCGCAAACGTCAAGCGGCGCCACCAGATACGAGCCAGACGACGCGAATAGGATAAGCGCCGAAACCACCAGGTGAAGCACAAGGCTCGCCTCGTAGGCGCAAATCCCCTTACGGTTATAGGACGAGCGGCGCGATGCGATGAGCGGGACATGAATCGTCTGCAAACACGCAGCCAGGGCAAAGACAACATCGAGCGCAACGATTTGGGGAAGGATGAGCGAAATCTGCATCGTCACTCACCCGCCCTCGGCATCAAAACGATCATGCGCAGCTGGCCGGGCTCGCCCTCAAGGCGGTATGCCACGTTGCGCCCCTGCAGAGCGCTTTCGAGCTCTTGCGCAGCGGGCGTCTGCGAAAGATCTTCATCATCGTTGGAAAAAAGCGTGGCGCGCAGCTCGACACTGCATCGGTCATGGTCGCCCAAGTGATACATAAGCGCCGGATGGTCGGTGGTGTAGGCAAAAAACGCAAAGTCATACACGCAGTCGTACAGGGCGCTTACCGTACTGGCGTGCATCGGGCGCCGTATGGCGATAATCGAGGCGCAATCGATATCGATGGTGCGCAGGTCGCTTGCGAGCTCGTTGGCAATGAGCTGAATGCGGTCGCGATCAAAACCGCTCTCCCCGTGCTGTGCCAACGTGAGCGACCCCTTGCGCTTGCAATAGGCGACGAGCATCTTGGCGCGCTGCAGCATGCGGTAACGCTCGTGCGAAGATGCCTCATCGGTCAACGGCGGCAGCGAGCTCAGCAGGTCGTACATCCCTTCGAGCGCGCGGGCAAGCGCCTGGTCTACGTCTTGGACCAGCAAGGTCTCGGCCTCTTGATCTGCCAAATGCGTCTTAAGGTCGTAGTCGGCGGCGAGTAGCTCGTTTTGACGCTGCAGCTCCATGCGACGATGTGCCAGTTCACGGTTAAGCTCATTGAGCTCCGACACGTCTTGGGCAAGCAGGGCCGATCCGCCCAGCAGTGGAAAGGCACGATACATTACATCGGGATCGGACGCCACGGCAAAGGCATGGGCGCGGCCGTGCTCCTGGGTCCGCAACTCCTCGCGCACGCCTACCGGCATTGGCTTTGACACCGGCGTGGCATAGACTTCCTGCAGGTCGCGCGTTAGAACTTTGAGGTCGAGCGGCAAGGTGTCGAAGATGCCGGCGATGTCGTGATACGACGGAACGACACCGCAATCGAGACAGATTTCCATCGCCACCACGCACAAGACGCAATAGACGAGCGAGAAGTTGAGCCTCCATGCCCAGGGCACGCGCAGAGCATATGAGATGGCAAAGAATGCGCCGCCCAGCAGTACGAGCGCCGCCGTGCCCGAGAATCGCTGGATGCGAAAGGACGAGGACCGGCCAACCAGGATAAAAAAGGCCACGAAGTTAAAGGCCGTCCACACGAGGACGGCGAAATATCCCCAGCCATACGTGTAGTCGTTGCTCCAGGTGTCGCTTGTACGGTCAAAGCGGAAGACCTGCTGGTGAAAATCGTTGGTGAGCACAAATCCGATAAGCAGGATGGCCACAATCCACAGCGCAGCGCAGTAGCGGCGACCCAGGCGGTGTTGCTCCAGGCCCGCAAGGCGCAGACCACACAACTGGTAGAGCAGTGGAATGAGCGTCATGGGCACGTAGTACAGGTACCACAGCACGGTGGCATAGAACGGCGTGAACGACTTGTACTTGAGAATGACTTCGATCATCCACAGGGCGCAGATGGTGGCGATGGCAACAAGACGGCGGCGCAACACATAGTCCAAACAGCGCAGATAGACCGATACGCCCCAGATCGAAAATACAATTGCGGCGACAAGCAACGGGAGAGAGCTCGAGTGGACGAGCGCATCCACGACCTCTTCGGACACCTCGCTATAGGCGGGCACGGCATTGGAAAGCTTGGAATCGGAGGCGAACAACGCCGGCAAGACTGCCAAAAGTATAAGGAACAGCGCGGTGGTGACACCGGCGATAGCAAAGACGCGATGGCGATATGCACGATGCGTTATACCAACTAGGAATCGCGGCATGGCGAACAACCTGCCGCCCCTGGGATCCGCAACCGGCGCGGTCCGGGCGGCCGCGTGGCCGATATGTCGCTCGCGGGTACCCATAGTGCCTTTAGTGTACCGACAGATGGGTCGAAAAAGCGGGCCGCATGTCCCAAAATCCGCAGACGGCAAGGCGCCCGGTGAGCACATACTCGCCGGGCGCCTTGGTTAGGAGGCTATGAGGATGAGCACGCGAAATTCACAGCGGTCAGGCCCGCCTCCCCTAAGGGCCTGAGGTGCTCAAGATTGGGAGCGACAAGCCCGACGAAGCGTACTTAGGTACGCGAGGAGGGTTGGAGCCCCAAGGTTGAGCGCCTCAGTGCCCTTAGGAAAGGTCCTCACCATTAGAAGCAATAACCTTCTTGTACCAGTCGAAGCTCTTCTTCTTGGAGCGCTTGAGGGTGCCGTTCCCGGCGTCGTCGCGATCCACATAGATAAAGCCGTAGCGCTTGGACATCTCGCCCGTGCCGGCCGAGACCAGGTCGATCGGGCCCCAGGTGGTGTAGCCCAGCAGGTCAACGCCGTCCTCGGTCACCGCGTCGCGCATCGCGGCGATATGCTGACGCAGGAAGTCGATACGGTAGTCGTCGTTGATGGAGCCATCCTCCTCGACAACATCCTTGGCGCCCAGACCGTTCTCGACCACAAACAGCGGCTTCTGATAACGGTCGTACAGGTCGTTGAGGGTGATGCGGAAGCCCAGCGGATCGATGGCCCAACCCCACTGGCTCTCCTGCAGGTAGGGATTCTTGGCGCCGGCGAAGGCATTGCCCTGGGTGCGCTCGACATCGGGGTTATCGGCACCGGCGGAGCAACGGGTGCTGTAATAGCTAAAGCTGATGAAGTCGACGGTGTTGGCGGCCAGGATCTCGCGGTCCTCATCCGTCATGCCCACATCGATGCCCAGACGCTCGAGCTTCTTGACGGCATAGGCCGGGTAGTAGCCGCGGCTCTGAACGTCGACGAAGAAATAGTTGCTCTGGTTGTCGAGCTGCGCCTGGCGTACATCGCCCGGACGGCAGCTGTAGGGGTAGTAGCTACCTGCGGCAAGCATGCAGCCGATCTTGATCTCGGGGTCGATCTCGTGGGCGATCTTGGTTGCCCACGCGCTGGCGACGAGCTCGTTGTGGGCTGCCAGGTACTCGACGGCCTCCTTGTTCTCGCCCTCCTCAAAGACCAGACCGGCACCCATAAACGGCAAGTGCAGGATCATATTGATCTCGTTGAAGGTAAGCCAGTACTTCACCAGACCCTTGTAGCGGGTAAAGATCGTGGTCGCGAGGTTCTTGTAGAAGTCGATGAGTTTGCGGTTGCGCCAGCCGCCGTACTCCTTGATGAGGTGAATCGGGCAGTCGAAGTGTGTGATGGTCACGAGCGGCTCGATACCGTGCGCCTGGCACTCGCGGAATACGTCCTCGTAGAAAGCCAAGCCGACCTCGTTGGGCTCGGTCTCGTCGCCGTTGGGGAAAATGCGGGTCCACGCCAAGCTCATGCGGAAGGTCTTAAAGCCCATCTCGGCAAAGAGGGCGATGTCCTCCTTGTAATGGTGATAGAAATCGATGCCGGTCTGCGCAGGATAGTAATAGCCGTCCTCGAAGTCGAGCATCTTGCGCTGGCCGGAAACCACCGCATAGCGCTCGGGGCCGTGCGGAGCCACGTCCACGTTGGCCAGGCCGCGGCCGTCCACGTTGTAGGCGCCCTCGCACTGGTTGGCAGCCGTCGCGCCGCCCCACAGGAAGTCATTACGGAAAGCCATGCATCAATCCTTTCGCACGCTGTTGTCATAGGCTCAGTATCCCTGCAAACAACGCGTCGCTCAACGGCAAGGGCGCAGGTCGATACTTCTTTTCGCGCGCAGATGCTCGGCGGCCGCCCCGCCTGACACTTTTTGATACCCGCCTGCCCAAGCCGCCACAAAGGGGACAGTCACCTTTGTGATGGCTGGGGCCCGTTTGTCTTGATCTGTAACAGGTAGACCGCCAAAACCGGGCCTGGTGTTACAGATCGAGATTTTTCGGGCGGCCCTCTGCAGTTTGTCTAAATCTGTAACAGGTAGAGACGATTTAGCCCGCTAGATGTTACAGATTGAGACAGAAGATTCTAGTCCACGGTGATGTCGAGGTTCTTTCCGATGAGGCCCACGTAGCCGCCTTCGGCTGCCTTGGGGCTGTCGGCGTGGCAGAGGACCCACTTGTCGGCCTTCCAGTAGCAGTAGCTGTCGCCGGCCGCGGGCATGTCGACCGCAGTCTCGGGACGCGGACCGTTGGTACCTGCCGGCAGTGCGACCATCACCTGGAAGCCACCGTCGTCGACCATGCACGGCGTGTAGTGGAGCGTGGTGTTGAAGACCTCGACAACCTTGCCCGCCGGCACGCGGAACGCCTTGACGCACACGGTGTCGAGCTTGCCGTCCTCGATCTCCCAGCGATGCGCCACAAGCAGGATAAAGTCGCGAGCGCCCAGGTTGAATTCGCTGGCGCGGTGATACTCCAGGCAGTTGAGCTGCGTGTTATGGCCGTTGCACCAGCCCAGTTGGAAGGGGCGGCCGCCAAACATGAGAAAGCCCAGTTTATCGGCATCCTTGACGCCCTCGAGCTCCGGCGCGCTTGCAACGTACTTGCTGCCCTCGGGAATGGGCGTGGCAGAGAGCGCCTCGAGCACGGGCGACGTGAGCTCGGACGGAACGTCATCCCAAACGTTGCCATAGGATTTGAACTCGGGATCGTTGACAGAGTAGATATGCATGTTCACTCCTGTTCGTAAATGTGACTATACAAACATTCTAGAACAAACATGAGCGATTTTGAACGCTCGTCCTGACCACTCAACAAAAAGGCGCCCCCGCATAAGCGAAGGCGCCCAATGCGCGCGTTTTAGGCGATAAAGCCCTTACGCCTGCTGATAGCACAGGTGCTTCTCGTCGATATCGGCCAGGTCGCGGTCGAGGTAGCGGCGGGCGAGCCAGTTTGCCATGGGAAGGTTCTGGTCCAGGTAGTTACCGCACTCCTCGGGAGCAGCTCCGGGGACATCACCCTCAA
This sequence comes from uncultured Collinsella sp., assembly GCA_900556675.1. Lineage (GTDB taxonomy): Bacteria > Actinomycetota > Coriobacteriia > Coriobacteriales > Coriobacteriaceae > Collinsella. The sequence goes on along the minus strand of USQE01000014.1, from coordinate 4,369 downwards.
AGTCGGCGACGAACTCGAACAGTTCACGCACGAGCGGCAGGATCTCCTCGCTCGTCACCTCGCCAAACACGACCAGGTAAAAGCCCGTGCGGCAGCCCATGGGGCCAAAGTAGACAATGCGGCTCGACCACTCGGCATGATTGCGAAGGAACGTCGCACCCAGATGCTCGATGGTGTGGCACTCTGCCGTGTTCATGACCGGCTCCTTGTTGGGCGTGGTCAGGCGCAGGTCAAACGTGGTGACGGCAGCACCGGTCGCCGGATCGCGGTCGATGCGGCTCACATAAACGCCGGGCTCAAGCAGTAGATGATCAACGGAAAAGCTCGCGATGCGCTCCATGGCAGATCCTCTCGATAGTCAAATTGGGACGGGGCTCTTTTAGCTGGTTCGAATAGTCGCACCAATCATACCAGTCAAAAAAAGCCCCATCCAAAAAGACAACTTAGCCAAGGACACGGGCCATGCGCGTCTTGAACTCGGACAGGAAGCGCGGAGCGTCAACAGTCAGCGCCACGAGTGCGCTCTTGTCGGGGTCGGCCACACGGCGCTCATCGCAGATGGTGCGGCCGCGATACTCGCCGAGCAGGTCGACGCGCAGGTTACAGCCGAGCGCGCCCACGAGCGTGGGGTCAATCGCCACGGCGACGGCAAGCGGATCGTGCAGCGCGCAGCCACCAAGGTAGGGGGCGTTCATCTCGTACGAGCCAATATAGTGCTCCACCATGCTCGCAAACGCGCAACCGGCCATGGTGCCCGAGCCCGTCCAGCCGGCAATGTCGCGACGCGTGAGCACCACGCGATGCGTCACATCCAAACCCACCATAGTGAGCTTGCGGCCCGAACGCAGCACGGCGTCGGCCGCCTCGGGATCACTTGCCATGTTGGCCTCGGCGCCCGCGCTCACGTTGCCGGGCACGGTCAGGGCGCCGCCCATAACCACCACGCGGCCGATAGACATCACCGCTGCCGCATCGCGCTCCAGGGCAAGCGCCAGGTTGGAGAGCGGGCCGGTCGCTACGTAGACCAGATCGGGACCATAGGTGCGCGCGGCATCGATCAGATAATCGACCGCAGCGTTACCGTCGGCAGACGTCGCCCCCACCGGCTCGTAGGGCGACGCCGGCACGCTCGCGCCGCCGATGCCGTTCTTGCCGTGAATGAGCGCGGTGGACGCCGGCGGCGTATAGGGCTCAGTCGCCTGCAGAGGACGGTCGGCACCCAGGTACACCGGCACCTCGGGACGACCCAACAGGTCGAGCACCGCCAAGCAGTTATGCGCCGACTGGTCGACGCGCACGTTGCCAAAGCACGTGGTAATGCCGACGAGCTCCACCTCGGGGCTCGCGATGGCATAGGCAAGCGCCATCGCATCGTCCACACCCCTATCCAGATCAAGGATCAGCTTCTTAATTGCCATTGTTCTACTCCGCTTCTCCGTCTTGTACTAAATCGTCTAAATCAAACACGCGCTCAACTTCGGCTCGCGTGGGAATCGACTGCTGTGCGCCCAGGCGCGACACCGTCCCCGCCGCGGCGCGTGCGCCCACCGCCATGCACTCAAAGAGCAGCAGGCCCTCCAGACGAGCTGCAGCAAGCGCACCGATAAACGTATCGCCCGCGGCCGTCGTATCGACCACCGCGCTCGACAGCGCCGGCATGCGCAGCGGCTCGCCGTCATCGCCAAGCGTAACCGACCCGGCGCCGCCCAACGTGATGACCGCAGCTCCAGCACCCTTGGCGAGCAGGGCATTGAGCGCCGCGACGCAGCTCGCATCATCCGCGGGCAAGATGCCCGTCAGCACCTGGCACTCAGTCTCGTTGGGGCAGACCAGGTCGACTGCAGACCAGACCTCCGCAGGCAACTCACAGGCAGGCGCTGGATTAAAGACCGTATAGAACCCCAGCTCGTGAGCGCAAACAAGCGCCTCGGCAGTCGCCGCAAGGTCACATTCGCCCTGGGCGATAAAGACGCTTCCGGCAGCCGGGGCAATCTCGCTGGCGTCGCCGTCGAGCTCATCGGCCACCAGGCGTCTCAGCGCGCGGGCAACGTCCTCGCCCGCAAGCGCATGATTGGCGCCCGGCGACAGCACAATGCGGTTGTCGCCCTCACAGCGAATGATGGTCGCCGTTCCCGTCTCCACATCATCACGACGCGCCACAAAGTCACAGTCCACGCCAGCATCTTGGAGCCCCGCCACGAGCGACGTGCCAAACGCATCGCGCCCGACCGCGCCGATCATGCACGTGCGCGCGCCCATGTGCGCAGCTGCCACGGCCTGGTTGGCGCCCTTACCGCCGGCATTGCTGATAAATCCGCTGCCGCCGACGGTCTCGCCCGCACGCGGCATGCGCTCGCACGCCACCGAAAGGTCCATGTTCATACTGCCGAACACCGCAACGATGCCGCAATCTGCCATGGAAACCTCCTCGTCCGCGAGCTCTGCACCCGCTGTTGGCCGTCAATCGTGCGCTCTCGCGCCTCTATAACTTTAGTTCACTTTGATGTGAACGCGCGCTTGAGCTTGCACCGGCAGCAAGCATTCACAGGAGCAGGCGGCTACAATGAAGGCGTGCTGATTATTCTCGTCATTGGATGAAGTTTTATGGAACAATTCCCGCGATCGAGCTCACGCAGCTCACGCCACGCGAGCGATCATCGAGCGCCGCACGAACGTTCGCGCGCTAACCGACAAGCCACCGCGCCGCACCGCGCCGCAGGCTCTCATCGCGTGCCCGCCAACAAGGGTGACCGCACCAACAGCACCGCAAAAGAGCAGGCGCCCACGCGCCCCAAATCTCGCTATATCCCCGCCCTCGACGGCTTGCGCACGCTTGCTGTCGTCGCAGTGGTGCTCTATCACCTCAACCTCACGTGGGCTCAGGGCGGCCTGCTCGGCGTCACGATCTTCTTTGTGCTTTCGGGCTATCTGATCACGCGCTTGCTGCTCAACGAAGTCGCTAAGACCGGCCGCATCGACCTTAAGAGCTTCTGGATTCGCCGCATCCGTCGCCTGGTCCCCGCCGTGGTAACGGTAGTGTTCGTGACCTGCGCGCTGTGCACCATCTTTAACCACGTGATGCTCACCAAGATGCGCCCCGACATCCTGCCGTCGCTGTTGTTCTTCAACAACTGGTGGCAGATTGCCCAAAACGTCTCGTACTTCAATGCTCTGGGCGACCCCTCGCCGCTCACGCACTTTTGGTCGCTTGCCATCGAGGAACAGTTCTACCTGATTTGGCCGCCACTGCTGTTTGCCATGGTATCCATGCATGTGAGCAAGCCCAACACGCGCCGCGTGGTTCTGGGCCTTGCCGCGGTATCTGCCCTCGCCATGATGGTGCTTTACAACCCTGCCGCCGACCCCAGCCGCGTGTACTACGGCACCGACACCCGCGTGTTCTCGCTGCTGCTGGGTGCCTGGATGGCCTTTATCCCCGATTGCGACCTGGCGCCGGTGCGTCTCGCTCATCGTTTGGGGCTCAATCGCCTGGCTGGCGCCGCCAAGCATGGCAAGAACGCCGAGGACAAGCCTGGCAAGAAGGCCGACGAATCAGCCGACACCGCCCCGGCACAGCCGAGCGCCCTCGTGCGCTTTTGTTCCTCGCCTGCATCCATCGATGTGTTGGGCGTCGTGGGTCTGGTTGGCCTTGCCGCCATGGTCGCGCTCACCAACGGCTACACCGCGTTTCAGTATCGCGGCGGCACGCTGTTATGCTCCATCCTCACGCTCATGGTCATCGCGGCCTGCGTGCAGCCCCAGGGAATGGTTGCCCGCGCGCTGTCCGCCGAGCCGCTCGTGTGGGTTGGCAAGCGCTCGTACAGTATCTATCTGTGGCACTATCCACTGCTGCTGCTTATGAACCCGGTCGCCAACATCAGCGATACGCCCTGGTGGCAGTACATCTTGCAGGTACTTGTGGTGGTCGCCGTAGCCGAGTGCTCCTATCGCTTTATCGAGACGCCGTTTAGGAAGGGCGCCTTTGGGCGCACTGTTTCCGAATTCAGCGACGGAACCACCACGCCCGCCGGCTGGGTGCGCGCGCATATTCCCGTGTGCGCCACTTGCTGCGTCGTGCTCGTTGTGGCGCTGGGCGGCCTGGTCTTTGTGCCCGACACATCCGCGCTGAGCGGCGAGGGCGCCGAAATCCTAAACAAGGAAGCCAAAAACACCGCGCCCACCGACCAGCAGGCGGCCGACGACACCGACAAGGACAACGACGGCTTCCCCGATGGCTCCTACGACCTGTTGATGATCGGTGACTCCGTGTCGCTGCGCGCCGTTGATTCCTTTGACGGTGTGTTCCCGCACAGCCATATCGATGCTGAAAAGGGTCGCCAGTTTGATGCGGGCCGCGCGACATTTGAGG
>USQE01000013.1 GCA_900556675.1 uncultured Collinsella sp. | reverse complement strand
ACGTAAACGATTTTCGTCTTGATTTGCGTACGGAATTAAGACGTAAATTGCGCTTTCGTACGCTTATTACCAGACGCAAATTGTTTTCGTCCGGCCATGCGTCCCCAATCTAGACGAAAAGAGCCCCGAGCTCGGGGCTCGATGTAAGTTCTAGGGTGTCAGAAGTTACATCAGCCGCTTACGACCGCTCTGTCTATCTCTCCGAGCGGGACGGGCGCCGATGCCCTGATCTCTGCCATGTCGAGGTGCGAGATCAAATCCTTGGCGCGCTCGCCGGAGTGGTATGCCTTGTTCGGCGCCACCTTCCTGTAGAGCTTCTTGAGCTTCGTCTTCCCCTTGTTGCCCGGCGGCATCTCCGTCTCAGGTGGCAGCCCTAGGAAGGACAGGACGCCGGGCAGGTCGCACAGCATCACGTCCTCGATGTCGGCCTTGGCCGCCAGGTCGACGACTCTCTGCGCTGTCGGCGAGATGTTCGGGGTGCTGCTACCGCCCGCTGGTTCGGAAGCTGGCGGGCAGTAGCGGGCAGTAGCGGCAGTAGCGGTGTGGCTCGATAGGCCCGAATATCCGTAAGGAAGGTGCTCGCTCTCATATGTGCTGATATGCCTCGCCTCGCGAACCTTGGGATGCTTCCTGAGGTAATCCCTCAATTCGAGCCACTCTTTATGCTCATAACGCGTCGAAATCGTTTCCCCGTCGACAGTTTCCTTCACATAATGGTATGTTCGAACGCCTTCGAACTTGCCGAACCCGTTCTCGACGCTGAAGTTTCTGAACCAGCGCGAAAACCCATTCAGGTCCATGAAGTTGACTTGGGGATGCCTGTCTTTCGTTCGTTCGAATGAGTGGACGAGTGGAGTGCCTTGTTCCAGGCCGAAGGCTTCCATTTCGCGGGCCTGCTCCTTTTTCCAGAATTCGAGATACGACGTCAGCGTCTCGCTTATCGAGATCCTCCGCACGCTTTTCTTGCTTTTGGGCGAGCGAACGCTTCGATCGGCCGCGAACTGCTGCTCAATGAGGATGCTTCTGTTCTCGACGGAGACATCGGACCACGTCATCCCGAGGGCTTCTGCCCTTCTCATGTCGGTGTCGAGCATGAGCATCACGCATGTGATGTGCGCGTCCGGTTCTCGATTAAGTAGGATGTCGAGTAGGCGAGCGGCGTGATGGTTCCTTCGCGGTTGTCGTGGAACTTTTTTGCGTACGAGCCGACGGTGTCCCTCGATTTTTGGACGTAGGTGCCGCTGTTGAGTTCTGCCTTGTAGGCTTCGAGTGCGGCGTCGACCTCTCGGCTTTTGGTGGTATGTATGGTCTGCCACGGCGAATAGCGGTATTTGCCCGTGACCGGATCCTTGCCGAGGCTGTGACGGTAGCGCCACGTGTATTTGTCGCGGCGTTGCTTCGTTCCTTTGCCTATGACGAGAGGTCGGTCGTTCATCGTGTTCCTTGCCTGAAGTGCCTGAGAATCGCGCTCGGTTGCGCGGAATGGCGCAAAGGGCTGGGGCGGGTGGGCATTACCCTTGGTGGTGGGCCCTGCGTGGGGTCACACCCCAAGGGTAATGCTCCGCCTGACCGCTTTCAAGCTCGTTGTGGGTCGAATTTGGGTCGAATTATTCCGCGTACTTTTCTTTCGTAAATCTATGAAAACATCAAATGACCTGGAGTTATATTGACTTCAATTTGGGTCGAAATGTCTGAATGAAACAACGTCGTAGCGACCTCATAACCCGAAGGTCGGTGGTTCAAATCCGCCCCCCGCGACCATGAAACTTCAGGTCGGAAGCATAAAAGCTCCCGACCTTTTTCTTTGTCTAGGGGTTTCGGCATCTCTCGTTCTTTGGGTACCTCGAGGCGGGCAATCAGATAGATGCTTACGAGTATCATAGGGTCTTTTTACGTCGCGGTCGTGTCTCGTACTGGTGCGCCGCTCTTTGTGGGACGTGTCACTTTGCCATAGGTTGTCCGGCGGCGGGGCGCAGGTCGTTCCCCGTGGCGTCGCTCCTTTCGACGCTACGCTGCCTGGCTACTCGTTCCACTGGTGCTTTTTCATGTCGACGCAGCCGTTGTCTCGGAAGGCGACTCCTTCCTCCGTCAGTAGTGCTCGCTGGTCGGGGAAGTTTGGCGCGAGGCGTCCCGCGTGGTTGACGACGCGGTGGCAGGGATAATCGCCGTAGCGATCCGCCTCGCTCAGCACCGCTCCGACCAGGCGAGAGTTTTTCTCCCTGCCGATGAGGCGCGCTATCTGACCGTACGAGGCGACGCATCCCGCCGGAATCTCTGCCACGACGGAGAGAATCTCATAAACCAAATCTTCGTCCAGGACTTTTCCCATCGTATCGCTCCCGTGTTCGCTTTTGCCTTCGGGGGCGCGGCGCCGATCACCCGTGCTGCGATTTTCGCAGCTCCCCTTACCGAAGCATCGAGGGAAAGCGCGTGCGTGTCAAGGTTGTCTGGTCCAGTTGCTGGCTCGATGCCTCGAGATGTTCGCCTCAAGTGCGACCTGCCCCTATTGGAAAAGGATGCCGAAGATGTATTTGGTGATGGCGGAGCGGCGGATGACCCCCACGAGTTTGCCCTCGTCATCAACCACAGGAAGCTTCTTGAACTTCTTCTTCGCCAGCAGCGCGGCGACGCGGGCGATGCTCTGCTCGGGACGGGCACACACTACCTGGCGCGTCGCGAAATCCATGACGCAGCGATCCTTCAGGTCTTCGATGCGCTGCTCAAGGCTCTGATCGTCGAAGTACAGCATGGACGCGTCGCCGCCCGTGAAGATGGTGTGAGCGCGATGCTGCGCGATGGCTCCCATGACATCGCCGTCGGAGATGAACCCGACCACCTGGTTGCGCTCATCGATTACGGGCATGCTGCTCACCTCGTTTTCGGCGAGCATGCGCACCACGTCGGAAATCGTGCAATCCTGCGTGCAGGTGAACGGCTCTTCAATCATGATGCTCGAAACGGGCGTCCCCTCGAGCTCGAGCGGGATGCGCTCGGACAGAATCTCGGACATCGCTTATGCCTCCTTCGTTTTCGGTGCGGTTTTCTTGGTGCGCACGCTGAATATGGCGCAGATAAGGGAAACGAGGCCGATTGCCGCGCACACCTTGTAAGCGACGCCCGCGCCCACGGCGGTGGCTACTTGGATGCTCGCATCGACGCCGGCCGACGCGGTGACGCTTGTCATGACCGTGATGATGAGCGCCGTGCACAAACCGCCGGCGACCTGGCGGCCGGTGTTCGCGATGGCGTTGCCGTGGGCGATCATGTCATTTTTCAAGGCATTGACACCCCATGTGTTCACCGGCATGTTCGCGAGCGACTGGCCGGCGGACTGCAGCATGCAGAACAGCGCAACCACCAAGATGGGCGTGTTTACCGTCGAAAGCGAGAGCAGGAACAGGGCGCCGGTCATGAGGGCCAGGCCGACGATCGAGATGGCACGCGGACCGAACTTGTCGAACACCACGCCGGAGATAGGGCTGATGATGATGCCCACCGCCGCGGCGGGAAGCATGGCCATGCCGGTTTCGAAGGCCGAAGCGCCAAGCGAGGTTTGCAGCAGCAACGGCAACAGCGTGTTGGTGACCAGGCATGCGGCGTTGATGAGCGTGACGATGATGGCGGCCACGCGGAACTCGCGCGTCTTGAGCGTGCCCAGTTGAAGCAGCGGGTCCTCGATTTTGCCCTGGCGTACGACGAACAGCACCAAGCACACGACACCCGCGACGATCGAGCCGAGCACCACGGGGTTGCCCCAACCCATCGACGAGGCGCTCGAGAACCCGTAGAGAAGTCCGCCGAAGGCGATGGTGGAGAGGACGACCGAGGGCAGGTCGAGCTTGGGGTTCTTCAGCTCGCCCACGTTTTTCAGCATGAACACGCCCAGCACCAGCACGAGAATTGCGAGGGGGACGATGGCGCCGATCATGGTGCGCCAGCCGTACGTGTCGATCACCGCGCCGCCTACGACGGGGCCGACCGCGGGACCCGCCGACATGACGATGCCCGCCATGCCCATAGCCGTTCCTCGTTTCTCGACGGGGAACACCAGCATGGGAACCACCGAGACAAGCGGCATGAGCACGCCTGAGCCCGCCGCTTGCAACACGCGACCGATGATGAGGAACAGGAAATCAGGGGCTGCGGCGCACAGCAGCGTGCCCAGCGCGAACACCAGCGTCGCCCCGAAGAATAGCGCGCGGGTGCTGAACTTGTCGATAAGGAACGCCGAAACGGGGACCATGATGCCGCTCACCAGCGGGTATATGGACATGATCCACTGGGCAGTCGAGGCATCGATGGCGAAATCGGACATGATGACCGGCAGCGCAGGCGACATCACCGTTTGGTTCAGTAGCGCCAAGAAGGCACCCAGGACGACGACCGCGACGATGCGGATCTGGGTACCGGTAATGCGCCCATTGGCGGGCGCGACCGTACAATTATCAGACATAAGCTTCCTTCGTATCTATTCGATTCTTCGCCGAAGGCGCGCCGGCCCACGGGCGAAATAACATGCACGTGCTATGCGTGCATCAGATACGACAGGAAGAAAGCGGCTGCTCAGAGCGCACTTGGGGAACAACAGGAGAGGCCCCGTATACCAGGGGCCGCCGAATTGCGATGTATGCTTTGGTCAAATCCTTCATAGCGGGGAGGTATTCTAGCAGCCGTCTTCGCCCCTTTCAAGGGATGTAACCCAGACGTTGATTTTCTTCACCGAGGCGCCATCGTTGACGGGTGGCGTGCTTCTCTATCGCCACACCGCGGGGCGAGGGAACGCCGCGGCGAGCTTGTACATCGGCTATGTGTGCAGCTGCGAGCATGTCGCCGGCGCGCGCTGGGCGCCAGTCCGATCCGGCCGACTCTTGCCGACGGTCGGTCGCCGTCCTCCTCCATCTCCGCCTGCTCTGTTTTTGCTCGGCTCCCTTGTCGTATCATGGACGGACGAGAATTGAGCGAAGACGGTACGTATGAACATCCAGATATTCGGCACGAAGAAAAGCTTCGATACTAAGAAGGCGCAGCGCTATTTCAAGGAACGTCGTGTGAAGTTCCAGTTCATCGACTTGAAGGAAAAGGGGATGAGCAAAGGCGAGCTCGAAAGCGTGGCGCGCGCCGTCGGCGGGATCGACGCTGTGATCGATCCAAAGGCGAAAGATGCCGACACGGTTGCGCTCGTACAGTATCTTGCTGCCGACCAGAAGTTCGAAAAGGTGCTCGATAACCAGCAGATTCTTCGTGAGCCCATCGTTCGCAACGGCCGCCAGGCAACCGTTGGCTACGAGCCTGACGTGTGGAAGGGCTGGGAATAAAGCGGCTGGGAATAAAGTGAAGCGCCCACGCCCGTGGTTTTATCCACGGACGCGGACGCTTGCGTAAGACGTCTCTTGTCGTTTGAGTGGAGCGCCCCGGCGGCGCTGAACAACGCGCCCCGGTGACGTGGCTCGGGGCTCTTTGTGCCGCGCATCTATGAGAGGAGATATTTGATGCGCATGGGCGCTACTCCATGTAGCCACCCTGAATGGCAGAAACTGCATGCTCGGTAAAGAACTTGAGCGTGCCGGAGGTATAGCGATTGGCCTTGGGCTTCCAAGCGGCTCGGCGCTCGGCCAGGACGGCGTCGACCTCGGCCGGCTCCATCTCCTTGCCGGCGATGCCCACGATAGACAGCGAGCGCTCGGGGATGTTGATCCGGATAAGGTCGCCCTCCTCAATCAGGGCAATCGGACCGCCCACGGCAGCCTCGGGCGAAACGTGACCGATAGCCGGGCCCTTGGAGGCGCCGGAGAAGCGGCCGTCAGTGATCAGGGCAATGCTCGCGCCCAGCTCGGGGTCGCTGGCGATAGCCTCGGTGGTGTAGAACATCTCGGGCATACCGGAACCCTTGGGTCCCTCATAGCGAATGATAACGGCATCGCCGGGCTTGACCTCGTGCGTCAGGACGGCGTGAATGGCATCCTCCTCGCAGTCGAACGGACGCGCCTTAAGCGTGGCCTGGAACATCTCGCGCGGAACAACCGTGTGCTTGACGACGGCGCCCTCGGGGGCAAGGTTGCCGTGGAGGATGGCGATGGAGCCGTCGGTACCAAAGGCCTGGTCAAACGGGCGAATGATGTCCTCGCGCTTGAGGTTCCACTTTTCAAGGTAACGACCGCACTTCTCGTAGTAACCGTTGTTCTTGAGGTCCTCGAGGTTCTCGCCGAGGGTCTTGCCAGTGATGGTCATGACATCGAGGTGGAGCATCGACTTGATCTCCTCCATGATGCGCGGCACACCGCCCGCATAATAGAAGAACTGCGCCGGCCACTCGCCTGCGGGACGAACGTTGAGCAGGTAGTGGGCGCCACGGTGCAGACGATCGAAGTCGTCGGCGGACATCTCGATGCCAAACTCACGGGCGATTGCGGGGATGTGCAGCAGGGAGTTGGTGGAACCAGAGATGGCGCCGTGGACCATGATGAGGTTCTCGAAGGATTCCTTGGTCACGATGTCACGCGGACACAGGTTGTGCTCGGAGAGCCACACGGACTGGCGGCCGGCCTCGCGCGCAAACTCACGCAGGTCGGAGCTGGTAGCGGGCAGCAGGGCCGTGCCGGGGAGCATAAGGCCCAGGGCCTCGGCGGTAACCTGCATGGTCGACGCGGTGCCCATAAACGAGCAGGCGCCGCAGCTGGGGCATGCGTTGTGCTTGGCAAACTCAAGCTCCTCGCGGGAGATCTCGCCGCGCTCGTAGCGGGCAGAAATCGCGCCGAGCTGCTCCAGGGTCAACAGATCGGGACCGGCATCCATGACACCGCCGGTAACGACGATGGAGGGGATGTTGATGCGGCCCATGGCCATAAGGTTCGCAGGCAGGCCCTTATCGCAGCTGGCAACAAAGACGCCGGCGTCGAACGGGGTGGCCTTGGCATGAATCTCGATCATGTTGGCGATCATGCCGCGACTGGGCAGCGAGTAGTTGATGCCGTCGTGGCCCTGGGCCTCGCCGTCGCAGATATCGGTGCAGAAGTAACGGGCACCATGACCGCCAGCCTCGGCAACGCCGGCACGGACCTCCTCGACCAACTCAAACAGGCCGGCAGAACCCGGATGCGAGTCGCCGAACGTCGACTCGATAATGACCTGCGGCTTGTCCAGATCCTCGATGGACCAGCCAGAGCCCAGACGCAGCGGGTCCATCTCGGGGCTGATGGTGCGGAACTTGCCGGAACGCGGCTGCAGCTTGGCAACCAGGTCGGCTGCCTCCTGCTGAATCTGTGCCTTGGTCTTCTCGTCCATGATGCTCTTCTCTTTTGATTTGAACGGTTGTACCAATCGTTGGTTAATGAATCAGGTGTAAATGGGTACCGAGCGATGCGCTCGGCAAAAGATGCTTAGCCACGCGAACTAGGCGAAGAATGAAATCACCAGGGCACAGGCAAGACCCGAAAGGCCGATGAGCGTCTCCATAACGGTCCAGGACTTGAGGGTGGTCTTCTCGTCAATCTCCAGGAACGAGGAGCACATCCAAAAACCGGCATCGTTGACGTGCGAGAGGGCCGTGGCACCGCCGCAGATAGCACGCATGGCGGCCGAGCACGCAACCAACGACCAGGTCGTCTGTATCAAAGAGCTCTGCGACGAATCCGAGCGCCTGGCCGAGGCCGGTGAGGATTACTCCGCCGCCGACACCGCGTTCCACAATGCCATTGCCGAGAGCTCCGGAAACCTCGTCGTTCCCCGCCTGATGGGCGTGTTCAAGGCATCCGTCCCCCTCTTTATCGACGTGACCGGCAAAAAGCTCGTCGAGGAAACTATCCGCACGCACCGCGATGTGGCCGACGCCATCGCCGCGCGCAATCCCACCGCCGCGCACGACGCGATGTATCTGCACCTGGTGTATAACCGCAACATGATTGCGGAGGGAGCAGAAGCAAAAGGCATTTAGGGCCCGACAATAATCTTTCTTTGGCAAAACGCAGGCGGCGGCTGCCCAACACACAGGGCAGCCGCCGCTTTTTGCAATCGATTGGTGCAAAGGGGTTGACTAGAGCTCGCAGGCAACCTTGTAGCCGTCGCCGATGGCATCGCGGATGTTGCCGCACTTGTTGGCGTCGCCCAGCACGTGGGTGGTAACGCCGGCAGCGGCAAGGTCGTCGGCCAACTTGGTATTGGGACGATAGCCCATGGCAAGCACCAGCGTATCGGCACCGGTGATGGTGTGGACCTCGCCGTCCTTTTCGTAGCTGATAGTGTCCTCGGTAATCTCGGTCACCTTGGCCTCTGTCAGCACATGAACGCCCTTGGAGAGCATGCGCGTGATAAGCACCGCGCGACCGGCACCACCCTCGTTGGCGGCGAGTGTCTTGGTCATCTCGATGACGGTGACATCGCGATTGGCCGGCGACAGGTCGTTGACCAGCGGGGCCAGGTAATCTGCCGTCTCGCAACCGACGGTGCCGCCGCCCACGATGACGATCTTCTTGCCCGGGAAAGCCTTGCCACCCAGCAGGTCGTCAGCCGTCATAACCTGCTTAAAGCCCTGCATGAAGGCCGGAGCGATGGGCTCGGCGCCATAAGCCAGGACAACCTCGTAGCCCGCGTAGTCGCGTTGAATGTCCTCGGCAGTAAGCTCGGTACCAAATGCGCACTTCACGCCGGCCTCGGCCAGGCGACGATACTGATACTTGATCACGCGGGTGAGTTCCTGCTTTGCCGGCGGAACGGCCGCGATGCGCATCTCGCCACCCGGCTCATCCTGCTTGTCAACGAGCACCACGTTGTGGCCGCGCTTGGCGGCAATGTAGGCTGCCTCCATGCCCGCAGGACCGGCACCCACAACCAGCACGTTCTTGGCCTCGGCGGCAGGCTCGTAGCCAGCCTCGTCGCGCTCCACGTCCGGGTTGACGGTGCAGGAAATGCGCTTGCCAAACATGATACCGTTCAGACAGCGCAGGCAGCCGATGCAGGGGCGGATGTCGTCGGCGTTGCCGGCAGCGGCCTTATTGCAGAACTCGGCATCGCACAGATTGGCGCGGCCCATCATGCAGATGTCGGCAGCGCCGTCCTCGATCAGCTCCTCGGCGATCCAGGCCTCGTTGATACGTCCGACGGTGGCGACGGGAATGTTGACGTGCTTTTTGATCTCGCGCGAGCAGGCGGCATGCGAGGCCTGCTGCGTACCGGCGGCGGGAATCGCGGAGCCGCGCTTGATGGTGGTACCGCCCGACACGTGAATCATGTCGACGCCGGCCTTCTCCAGACGGCGCGAGACATAAATCATGTCATTGAGGGTCAGGCCGCCATCGGTGTACTCATCGCCCGAGATGCGGACGTCGATGATAAAGTCCTTGCCGCAGCGCTCGCGAATCTCGGCGATGACCTCGAGCAAGAAGCGCATGCGAGCGTCGAGCGAGCCGCCGTACTCATCGGTACGCTTGTTGTAGAGCGGGGTTAAAAAGCCGCCGAGCATGCCGTGGGCGTGCGCCGCATGGACCTCGACGCCATCGACGCCAGCCTTCTGCATACGCACGGCAGCGTCGCCAAACTGATGCGTGAGCTCGTGGATCTCATCGACCGTAATGGGGCGCGGCGCCTCGCGGGCATAGGACGGGCCCACAAAGGACGGAGCGATCAGGCGCGGCGTACCCGGAATGTTAAAGGCCATGTAGGCGGGGTGGAAGAGCTGCGGCATGATCTTGCAGCCGTACTCGTGCACGGCCGCGGCGAGCTTTTCCCAACCGGGGATAAACGTGTCGTCGTAGCAGCACATGTCACCCGGCAGATAGGTATAGGTGGGCTCAACCGTCACGACCTCGGTGATGATCAGGCCAACGCCGCCCTTGGCACGGGCACGGTAATGATCGACCAAGTCGTCGGTCACATAGCCATGATCGGCCAGGTTGGTGGACACCGGCGGCATAAAGACGCGGTTCTTGACCTCGGTCGTACCGACCTTGATCGGGCTAAAGAGCATCGGATAGGCGGAAGACTCCATACAGGGTTCCTTTCGTTTAAGCCGCTCGGCGGCAGTTGCTAACGTACCTATCGTATCAGCAACTGCCGCATTCGCACTCGCTCGCACTCTCCGCCTTCAATCCCGACCCTCACAAAAAAGTTGCGGTGGAATACGGAGTAGATGAGACTTTTGACAGGCAAAACAGTCCGTATTCCACCGCAACTGATGGGCGGAGTGGAATTGAGGGCTCAGATAGTCAGTCATGCCCTCATCCGCCACTCCCTCACCTACAGCGCGCCGTCCAGCATAAGGTTCACCTTGAGCACGTTGACCGTGGGCTCGCCGAACACGCCCAGGAATCGGCCCTTGGTGCACTGGGCGATGATCTCGCGCACCTCGCCTTCGCTCTTGCCCGTGGCCTTCGCCAGGCGCGGTACCTGGTACTCGGCGGCATCGGGAGAGATCTCGGGGTCGAGCCCTGAGCCGGAACACGTCACCAGGTCGACGGGCACGGCATCCATGCCGGCATCGGGGTTGGCGGCGCGAATCTTCTCGACGCGCGCGTCCACAAGCTGCCGATACTCCTCACTCGCCGGGGACAGGTTGGACGGGGCACCATACGCCATGAGCTCGCCATCTTCGCCTTCGACAATTGACACGTTCTGGATGCGACCCCACATGTGGTCCTCATCCTCGAAGTTCTGACCGATGAGCTCAGAGCCCACGATCTTGTCGTCGACCTTGATGAGCGAACCATTCGCCTGATACGGGAACGCAACCTGGGCGATGCCGGTCACGACGAGCGTATAGCCCAGGCCGCAGACAACGGTAAACAGCGCGAACACGCCCAGTGCGCGCGACGCAACACCTTTGAACATACAAACCTCCACTTACATAATGCCGCAGAACGCGAGCAGCATGTCGATGAGCTTGATGAATACGAACGGGGCAACGATGCCGCCCAGACCCCACACGAGCAGGTTGTGGGTCAGCAGCTGTCCGGACGGGACCTCGCGGTACTTAACGCCCTTCAGCGCGGCCGGGATCAGCGCGACGATAACGAGCGCGTTATAGATGATGGCCGAAAGAACCGCGGACAGCGGGCTTGCCAGACCGAGGATGTTGAGCGCGTCAAGGCCCGGGTAGATCGGCGAGAACAGGGCCGGAATGATAGCGAAGTACTTCGCCATGTCGTTGGCCACCGAGAAGGTCGTGAGCGAACCGCGGGTCATGAGCAGCTGCTTGCCGATACGCACGACCTCGATGAGCTTGGTAGGGCTGGAGTCGAGGTCGACCATGTTGCCGGCCTCCTTGGCAGCCTGGGTGCCCGTGTTCATGGCCACGGCGACGTCGGCCTGGGCCAGAGCGGGCGCGTCGTTGGTGCCGTCGCCGGTCATGGCGACCAGGTGCCCCTCACGCTGGAACTCGCGGATCTTCTCGAGCTTACCCTCGGGGGTGGCCTCGGCCAGGAAGTCGTCAACGCCGGCCTCGGCGGCGATTGCCGCGGCGGTGAGCGGGTTGTCGCCCGTCACCATGATGGTCTTGATGCCCATCTTGCGCAGGTCGGCGAACTTTTCCTTAACGCCGGACTTGATGATGTCCTTAAGGTACACAACGCCCAGCACGCGGCAGTTCTTGGTCACGACCAGCGGGGTTCCGCCGGCCTTGGCGATGTGCTCGACGGCCTCGTCGCACTCCTGGGAGAACACGCCGCCGGCTGCCTCCACATAAGTGCGCACGGAATCGGCAGCGCCCTTGCGGATCTCATTGCCCTCGTAGTTCACGCCGGACATACGCGTTGCCGCGGTGAACGGGATGAACTCCATACCCTTATCCTCGAGCGTGCGGCCGCGCAGACCGAACTGCTCCTTGGCGAGCACGACGATGGAACGGCCTTCGGGGGTCTCGTCGGCCAGCGAGGAAAGCTGGGCGGCATCGGCCAGCTCCGCGGGATCGACGCCGTCGACCGGGATGAACTCGGCGGCTTGGCGGTTACCCAGGGTGATGGTGCCGGTCTTGTCGAGCATGAGGATGTCGACGTCGCCGGCGGCCTCGATGGCGCGGCCGGACATGGCCAGCACGTTGGCCTCGTTCAGACGGCTCATGCCGGCGATGCCGATGGCGGACAGAAGGGCGCCGATGGTAGTGGGAGCCAGACACACGAGCAGTGCCACGAGCGTGGTCACGGCCGTGGGGTTGACCATGTCGTTAAGACCGGCCGAGAAGCAGGAGTAACAATACAGGGCCAGCGTGACCAGGATAAAGACGATGGAGAGGGCCACCAGGAAGATCTCCAGAGCGATCTCGTTAGGGGTCTTCTTGCGCGCGGCACCCTCGACCATCGCGATCATCTTGTCCAGGAAGCTCTGGCCGGGCTCACTGGAGATCTTGACGATGATCCAATCGGACAGCACCGTGGTACCGCCGGTAACGGCAGAGCGGTCGCCGCCGGCCTCGCGGACCACGGGGGCGGACTCGCCGGTGATGGCGGACTCGTCAACGGAGGCAGCGCCCTCGATGACGTCGCCGTCGCCGGGAATCTGCTCGCCGGCGCGTACGATCACCAGGTCGCCGCGCGTAAGCTCGGTGCCGGGAACGACGGTAAAGTGTTCCTTGTCCTCAACGGACTCGATGCGATGGGCCTCGACATCCTTCTTGGCCGCACGCAGGGAATCGGCCTGAGCCTTACCGCGGCCCTCGGCAAGCGCCTCGGCGAAGTTCGAGAACAGGTCGGTGAGCCACAGGATGACCGCGATGGCGACCACATAGTAGGTGGGCACACCCGCGTCCTGCACACCGAAGATGGAAGCGACGGCCAGGACGGAGGTCATGACGGCGGAAAGCCACACCAGGAACATGACCGGGTTTTGAATCTGGACGCGAGGATCCAGTTTGGCAAATGAGTCGCGGACCGCGCGGCCCATCATGTCTTTTTGCATAGCCATAAATCTGCGCCCTCTTTTACGCAATCATCTGGAAGAACTCGGCAACGGGGCCAAGCGCCAGGGCCGGGAAGAAGCTCAGGGCACCGATCAGCAGAACGATGAACACGAGCAGGAATACGAACATGCCGTTGGTGGTAGACAGGGTACCGGCGCTCTCGGCGACCTTACCCTTCTTGGCCAGCGAGCCGGCGATAGCCAGCGTACCGATGATGGGCATGAAGCGGGCGAACAGCATCTCGAGGCCGAGCATGACGTTGATCCAGGGAATGTTGCAGTTCATGCCTGCAAACGCCGAGCCGTTGTTGCCGCCGCATGAGGTGAAGGCAT
>USQE01000012.1 GCA_900556675.1 uncultured Collinsella sp. | reverse complement strand
CCCCAACGGCTTCGCCGACGCCGAGTAGCAAAACCTACATAGCGTTCTTGCCCCGATCTCACGATGTGAGACCGGGGCTTTTTTTCATGGCGCGTAACCATTTACCGAAAATGGACCAACTTTTTAATCTCGCCTATACATGTTTAAACAACATGTTCTACAATAGGGACATCGACTCTAAAACTCGGGACGGGCTGTTCACCCATCTGCAGGCCGATCCCACAACAAGAAGGTTGGTGAGCACATCCATGGAGCGTGCAAGCGGTGTTCTCATGCCCATCTCGTCCCTGCCCGGACCGTACGGCATCGGCGGCTTTGGCTGGAACGCCTACGACTTTGTCGATTTCCTCGCCTCGTGCAAACAACATTATTGGCAGATCCTGCCCCTTACGACGACGAGCTATGGCGACTCGCCCTATCAGTCGTTCTCGGCCCGCGCGGGCAACCCCAATTTCATCGACTTTGCCGAGCTTATCGAGGCCGGCTATCTGGAGCAGCGCGATATCGACGGTGTGTACCTGGGCTCCGACCCCAGCAATGTCGACTATGGCGCCATCTTTGGTGGCCGTCGTCAGATTCTCGACCGCGCCGCCGAGCGCTTTGCCGCCGACAAGCCAGCCGACTTCGACGACTTTGTCCAAGCAAACGAAGACTGGCTCATCCCCTACTGCGAGTTCATGACCGTCAAGGAGGAGTGCGGTCTCAAGGCCTTTTGGGAGTGGCCCGCAGAGCTCCGTACCCGCGGCGAAGCATCTGCCAAGGTCTGCGCCGCCCATCCCGCGCGCATGCTCTACCACCAGATGACGCAGTACTTCTTCGATCGTCAATGGAGCCGCCTCAAGGCCTATGCCAACGAGCGCGATATCCTCATCATCGGCGACCTGCCCATCTATGTCTCGCGCGACTCCGTCGAGATGTGGGCCACGCCCGAGCTCTTTAAGATCGACGCTGCCGGTAATCCCGTGAGCGTCGCTGGCACGCCGCCCGACCAGTTCTCGGCCACCGGCCAGTACTGGGGCAATCCCATCTACGACTGGGACGCCATGGAAGCCGACGGTTTCTCCTGGTGGGAGGGCCGTATCCGCGCCGCCCTCGACATGTACGATGTCATCCGCCTGGATCACTTCCGCGGCTTCGAGGCCTATTGGGAGGTGCCGTTCTCCTCACCCGATTCGTCCTACGGTTCGTGGACGCAGGGCCCCGGCCTCAAGTTCTTCAAGACGCTCGAGGAAAAGCTCGGCACGCTGCCCATCATCGCCGAAGACCTGGGCTTCCTCACCCCCGGCGTCATCGACATGCGCGACAACTCTGGCTTCCCCGGCATGAAGATCCTGCAGTTCGCCTTTGAGGGCACCAACTCGTACTACCTGCCGCACAACTACATTGCCAACACCGTCGCCTATGTGGGCACACACGACAACGAGACGGCGCGCGGTTGGTTTGAGGGAACGGCCACCCCGCGCCAGCGCGAGCAGGCGGCCCTGTACACCCACCAGCAGGCAGGCGAGCCCATGGCTGATGCACTCAACCGCACCATCGCCGCCAGCGTGAGCGATACCTGTATCTACACCATGCAAGACCTGCTCAACCTGGGCAACGAGGCACGCATCAACACCCCCGCCACCCTGGGCGGCAACTGGACCTGGCGCATGCTCGATGGTGCCATCACCCGCGAGCTCGAGCACAAGCTCACCGACTGGACCGAAACCTACTTCCGCATTCCGTCGGAAGCCGAAATTGAGCTTCCCCAATAGGAGCCACCGCACCCGACCCCATTCCATCGTGCGGACGCGTCCGTTTTCCCCGCGCGAGGCCATTCCAATCCCTCGCGCGGGCTTCTTTTGTATTTCTGACATGTAATCAACCCATCACAGGAGGAAACATGCCCCGTATCAATCTCGCAGAACTCGCCGAGCAGTCCTTCGGAACTTCGCTCGAGCAGCTAGATGACCGTCGTATTTATAAGCTGCTGGTCAAGCTCGTGCAGGAGCACTCTGCTGCCTGTCCTCTCAACAACGGCAAGAAAAAGCTCTACTACATCTCTGCCGAGTTTTTGATCGGCAAGCTGCTCATCAACAATATGATCGACCTTGGCATCTATGACGAGGTTAAGGACCAGCTCGTCGCCGCCGGCCACGACCTCAACAAGATCGAGGAGTTCGAGGTCGAGCCTTCGCTCGGCAACGGCGGCCTGGGCCGTCTGGCCGCGTGCTTCTTGGATTCCATCGCCACGCTGGGCCTTACCGGCGACGGCGTGGGCCTCAACTACCATTACGGCCTGTTCCGCCAGCGCTTTGTCGACAACCAGCAGAAGGCCGTCCCCGACGAGTGGCTTGGCGAGCAAGACATCCTGATCGACGACGACCGCTCATATACCGTCGAGTTCGGTGATTTTGCCGTTACTTCCAAGCTCGTCAACATCGATGTGCCCGGTTACGGCCAGCCCACCAAGAACCGCCTGCGCCTGTTCGACCTGGCAAGTGTCGACGACGGCCTGGTCCCCGGCAGCTCCATCGACTTCGACAAGACCGAGATCGCCAAGAACCTCACCTTGTTCCTCTATCCGGATGATTCCGACGAGCAGGGCCGCCTGCTTCGCATCTACCAGGAATACTTCATGGTGAGCAACGCCGCCCA
Organism: uncultured Collinsella sp.; assembly: GCA_900556675.1. Taxonomy (GTDB): domain Bacteria; phylum Actinomycetota; class Coriobacteriia; order Coriobacteriales; family Coriobacteriaceae; genus Collinsella. Next base: position 11,033 of record USQE01000012.1, on the reverse strand, counting down.
GCTCCTGATCGACGAGGCCATCGAGCGCGGCAGCAATCTGCACGACCTGGCCGACTACGCCGTGGTCCAGATTAACGACACGCACCCCACCATGGTCATCCCCGAGCTCATTCGCTTGCTCACCACCAAGCACGACATCGAGTTTGACGAGGCCGTTGCCATCGTGCGCTCCATGGTCGCCTACACTAACCACACGATTCTTGCCGAGGCACTCGAAAAGTGGCCGCTCACCAGCCTGCAGAAGGTCTCCCCCGCCATCGCCGACATTATCGTCAAGCTCGACGAGATCGCCAAGGCCGAGCACGACGACCCACGTGTCGCCATCATCGACGAATACGACACCGTCCACATGGCCCACATGGACATCCACTTTGGCTTCTCCATCAACGGCGTCGCCGCACTCCACACCAAGATCCTGGAGGACACCGAGCTTCATCCGTTCTACGAGATCTACCCCGAGAAGTTCTCCAATAAGACCAACGGCATCACCTTCCGCCGTTGGATCCATGGCGCCAACCCCGCGCTCGCCAGTCTGCTCGACGATGTGATCGGCACCGATTGGCGCAGCACCGGCGACCTGAGCAAGCTCGCCGAATTCGCCGACGATAAGAACATTCTTGAGCGCCTGGCCGCCACCAAGGCCGAAGCCAAAACCATCATGCGCGAGTTTATGGCGCTCGAGCAAGGCGTGACGATCCCCTCCAACGCTATCATCGACGTCCAGGTCAAGCGTATCCACGAGTACAAGCGCCAGCAGATGCTCGCGCTCTACATCATCTGGAAGTACCTCGACATCAAGAACGGTAACAAGCCTAAGCACCCCGTCACCATCATCTTTGGCGGCAAGGCGGCCCCTGCCTACACCATCGCTCAGGACATCATCCATCTGATCCTGACGCTTTCCCAGTGGATCGCCAACGACCCCGACGTGGCTCCCTACCTGCAGGTTGTCATGATCGAGAACTACAACGTCACCGCTGCCGAGCGCGTGATTCCCGCTGCCGACATCTCCGAGCAGATCAGCCTGGCCTCCAAGGAGGCAAGCGGCACTTCCAACATGAAGTTCATGCTCAACGGCGCCCTGACCCTGTGCACGCTCGACGGCGCCAACGTGGAGATCGCCGAGCTCGTCGGCGACGAGAACATCTACACCTTTGGCGCCTCGTCCAAGCAGGTCGAGCAGCTCTACGCCGACGGCACCTACAACGCCGATGCGCTCTACCGCAAGCCCGGCATTAAACTGCTGGTGGACTTCATCACCAACCCGGCCTTTATGGCGACCGGCAACGCCGAGCGCCTGCAGCGTCTGCACGATGACATCAAGGGCAAGGACTGGTTTATGGCCCTGCTCGATATTGAAGAGTACATCCAGACCAAGGAGCGCGTGCTAGTCGACTACGAGGACCAGGACGCTTGGATGCGCAAGGCGCTGATCAACATCGCCAACGCCGGCACCTTCTCGTCCGACCGCACGATCTCCCAGTACAACGACGAGATCTGGCACCTGGACTAACCCATTCCCCTTACCCATCCTCTTGAGGAACGGAGTCGTGGCAACGCGGCTCCGTTTTTGTGTCCCTGTGTTGCCCGTGGCCTGCCTCGACCAAAAAATCTCGGCCTGTAACATCTAGCCGGCAAAATTGGGTCTACCTGTTACAGATCAAGACAAACGACCGACCAGACAGCCCCGTCATAAAGAAAGGCTCCCCTCTCGCCCAGTGGACGGGAGGGGAGCCTTATATGTGACCACGGCAAAAGGATGGCAAAGCCGCAGTCGCCCAAAAGGAGGGCCTGGATGCACCGGGCCTAGATAAGGTTCTTGCCGGACACCTTATCGAAGAGATGGGTCGCGTTCTTCTCGAACTTGAACCAGATGGTGTCGCCAGCCTTGAGCGCACCCTTGGCCTCAAGGTCGACAACGGGAATGATCAGGACGAACTGGCCGTCGGGAGCGGTCACGTGGACATGCTCGGTCGAGCCCATGAGCTCGGTCACCTCGACGGTGCCCTGGAGCGCACCCTCCTCGCCCTTGTCGGCAAGCAGAATCTGCTCGGGGCGCACGCCGGCCGTGATCTCCTTCACGTCGCCGTCGTCCCAGTTGAGAGCAAGCTGAGCGCAGGTCTCGGGGGCGAGCGCCACGTTCATATCCTCGGTCTTGACGGTAAAGCCGTCGCCCGAGCGCACCAGCTGGGCATCGAAGAAGTTCATCTGCGGCACGCCGATAAAACCGGCGACGAAGATGTTCGCGGGATGGTTGAAGACCTCCTGCGGGGTGGCGATCTGCTGGACGACGCCGTCCTTCATGACCACGATGCGGTCGCCGAGGGTCATGGCCTCGGTCTGGTCGTGGGTAACGTAGATAAAGGTGCCCTTAATCTCGTGACGCAGCTTGATGAGCTCGGCACGCATCTGGTTACGCAGCTTGGCGTCCAGGTTGGACAGCGGCTCGTCCATCAGGAAGACCTTGGGGTCACGCACGATGGCGCGGCCGATGGCGACACGCTGGCGCTGGCCGCCCGAAAGCGCCTTGGGCTTACGGTCGAGATATTCGGTAATGCCCAGGATCTCGGCAGCAGAGCGAACCTTACGGTCGATCTCGTCCTTGGGGACCTTCTTGAGCTCAAGCGTAAACGCCATGTTCTCGTACACCGTCATATTGGGGTACAGAGCATAGCTCTGGAACACCATGGCAATGTCGCGGTCCTTGGGCGCCACGTCGTTGACGCGCTTGCCGTCGATGAGCACGTCGCCCGAAGTGATGTCCTCCAGGCCAGCGACCATGCGCATCGTCGTGGACTTGCCGCAGCCAGACGGGCCAACGAGAACGACAAACTCCTGGTCATGCACGGTGAGATTAAAGTCCTCCACCGCGAGCACGCCGTCCTCGGTAACCTTGAGGTTGTGCTTCTTCTCCTCGGTCTTCTTCTTTTTGCCAAAGAAGCCCTTCTTTTTGGACTCGTTGTTGGGATACACCTTCTGAACATGTTTGAGAACGATCTCGGCCATGTCTTTACCTTTCGATATGCGGCGCCGCGCTGAGGGGCGCCGCTAAAACTTGCAAAACAGTTACGGCATCAGCCCTTGACGGCACCTGCCACCACACCGTCGATGATGTACTTCTGGCAGAGGATGTACATGATGACGATGGGGACAACGACCATCATGATGCAGGCCATCATGGGGCCGAGCTCGACGTGGCCGTAGCCGCCGCGGAAGTACTGAATCAAGATAGGAATGGTCTTGTACTTGGTGGAGTCGAGCGTAAGGTAGGGCAGCAGATAGTCGTTCCAGACCCACATGGTCTCGAGGATGCCGACCGAAAGATAGGTGGGCTTCATGATGGGGAGGACGATCTTAAAGAACACCTGGACCGGGTTGCAGCCGTCGATCATGGCCGCCTCTTCGATCTCGAGCGGGATGTTCTTTACAAAGCCGGCGAACATAAAGACCGCCAGGCCCGCGCCAAAGCCAAGGTAGATAAAGCAGATGTTGAACGGCGTGTTGAAGCCGATGCGGTCCGCCAAATTGGACAGCGTGAACATGAGCATCTGGAACGGTACGACCATCGAGAACACGAACAGGTAATAGAAGAAGTTCGAGATCTTGCTGTTGACGCGCACTACGTACCAAGCGCACATGGAGCAGCACACCAAGATCAGCACGACCGACGTGACCGTGATGATGAGCGAGTACATAAATGCCGAGGCAAAGCCCTGCTCGTTAAGGGCGTGCATGTAGTTTGCGAGGCCGTTGAACGTCTCGGGCGTGAGCAGATCGAATGCCGTGGTGGTGCTGATTGCGGTCGCTTTCTTAAAAGAATTAAGCGCAATCATGAACACGGGGTAGATCCACGCGAGCGACAGGATCGTAAAGAAAATCGAGAGCGCGCGGTTGATAACCTTATCGCGTTTCATTACTGCTGCACCTCCTTGGACCTCGTGGCCTTAAGCTGGATCATGGAGATGGCCACGACCAGGATGCAGAAGATAACCGCCTTGGCCTGACCAATGCCCTGCCATGCGATACCGGCACGCGAATAGAACGTGTTGTAGATGTTCAGGGCGAGCATCTCGGTGGAGTGCGCGGGGGCGCCGCCGGTAAGGGCGAGGTTCTGGTCGAACAGCTTAAAGCCGTTGGTGATGGACAGGAACAGACAGATGGTGATGGTCGGCATCAGGTTAGGGATCTTAACCTTCCAAAACGTCTGCCATGCCGTAGCGCCGTCGACCTTGGCGGCCTCGATGTAGTCGGACGGAATGGACTGCAGACCAGCGATGTAGATGATCATCATGTAGCCGACCTGCTGCCACAGGGTCAGGATGATAAGGCCCCAGAAGCCAGCAGCAGAGTTAAGAGCGATGAGCTGGGCGCCCACGTTGGAGAGCAGGCAGTTGATCAGAATCTGCCAAATGTAGCCCAGCACGATGCCGCCGATCAGGTTAGGCATAAAGAAGATCGTACGGAAGATGTTGGTGCCTTTGAGCGCCTTGCGGGTGAGCGCCTGCGCAATGGCCAGGGCGATCACGTTGATGAGCACCGTCGACAGGAAGGCAAACGCCACGGTAAAGAAGAACGACGTGGAGAACTGCGGATCGGACAGCGCGCGCACGTAGTTCTCGATACCGACAAAGTGCGCGTTACTAATGATAATAAACTGGCAGAACGAGAGATAGAAGCCCTGGATAAAAGGGATCACGAACCCGATCATAAACGCCAGGCACGTGGGCAGCATAAAGAGCGGCCACCAGCGCTTGAGTGCTTTGCCCATAAAAGGGTCCTTTCAATATGCAGGGGGCGGGCAAACCAACGTCTGCCCGCCCCCTGTCGCTAATCAGATAGCTTGGGCAGCAACTGCTTACTCGGAAGCGGCCTTCTCGGTCTTCCAGCCATCGACGAAGGCGTTCTTGACGCCGTCCCACTTGCTGTTATCGGCAGCGTAGGCAATCAGAGCCTGCTTGAGGTTCTTCTTCCACTCCTCGGAGGGAATGTAGACGAAGTCCCAAGCGACGGTCTTCTTGCCGTCCTTGGCCATGGCAACGGCCTGCTGCGAGAAGACGTTGGTGGTCTCCTTGGCGCTCTTGAACGGAGCGGTCAGACCCATCTTGTCGGCGATGATGCTGGTCGGGGTGTCAGCGGTGACGCACCAATACATGAAGTCCTCGGTGGCCTTCTGGGCATCCTCGGAAGCCTGGGAACTGACGCACCAGTAGTTCTCGCCGCCGGAGCACAGGCCCTGGTTCTCCTCGCCGTCAACACCGATGTAGATCGGCATCATGCCAATCTGATCGTCGGTCATGCCGGCCTTGACGAGGTCAGAGTAGGCCCAAGAGCCGTTCTGGTAGAAGACGGCCTTGCCGGTTGCGAACTCGTTGGTGGCGTCGTCGCCGGTCTTGGAAGCAAGCTGCGAAGGATCGCAGGTGGAGTCGGTGATGTACAGGTCGAAGATCTGCTTGTAGTTGTCGAGGAACTCACCCTTGATCTCGTCGTCCTCCTGGTTGTGCTCCTTCTCAAACTCGTAGTAGAGCGGCATGTTGGCAAGGTGGGTGGTGTAGCGCCAGCTGGAGGAGTCGTCCATGCCGGCGGAAGTGAAGGCACCCTCGACACCAAGCTCGTCCTTGCGGGCCTGGATGTCATCGGCACAAGCCTTCAGCTTGTCGAAGGAGTTGATGTCCTCGGCCTTGTAGCCAGCCTTCTCGAGCAGCTGCTTGTTGTAAATAATGCCGAAGCTCTCCTGAACCCAGTCGATGCACACATCCTTGCCGTCGGACTGCAGAGCCAGGGAGTCATCAATGAGCTCACCGCGGAGCTTGGTATCGGACAGGTCGGCGCAGTAATCCTTCCAGTTCTTAAGACCGGTGGGACCGTTGACCTGGAACAGGGTCGGAGCGGAGCTCTTGGACATCTCGGACTTAAGCTTCTCCTCGTAGGTGTTGGAAGCGGCGGTCACGATCTTGACCTCGACGCCCTTCTCCTTCTTATAGGCCTTGGCGATCTCCTTCCACTCCTTGTCGACCTCGGGCTTGAATTGGAGGAAGTAGACCTCGGCAGCGTCACCAGAAGCAGAGGAGCCGGAGCCGGCAGAACCACCGCAACCCACGAGGCCCAGACCAAGAACTGCAGCCGCGGAACCAGCAAAGCCCAGGAACTGCCTTCTGCTCATTTCGTTCTTCATTACAATCCACCCTTTCACACCGTGGCGGCACCCTTTGCCGCCGCCTTCGGAGATTGGCTCGGGGACTTTGCCCCTTTTGCTGATTTGAACGATACGCTATTTGGCTAGTTGTTTGAACAAGTATTACTAGAGCGGTAGAAAAACTTCGGTGAACGGTAATTTCAACTTGATACTTGACAAGTTTTGTATAAACAATTATTTGTTATCGAATGCAGAGAAAACGCCCGGTCAAGCCGATGTACCGTCGGTTTGACCGGGCATTTTCTCTTTGAGGCCATGAGTCTCGTCAGGCTGCGAGCTAGCCGGCTATCGCTTGGAATTGACACGGTAATGGAAGATCTCGGGGTGTGTGCGAGTGTGCGTCACCTCAAACAAGATGCCGTCCGAGGTGTACGACTGACTCTCCATGACGGCAACGCAGTTGTATTTGCCGAGGTCAAGATAGCTGCAGTCCTCATCGTTGGCGAGCTCGACACTCACCGTACGACGGCTCGCCATCACTTTGACACCGCGCTTGTGCTCCAGATAGCCGTAAATAGAATCTGCCGCGATCTCGGGAGTCAGGCCCTTGGCGATCGACGCCAAAAAATAGCCATGGTCCACTTGGCGCGCGTTGCCGTTGAGGCTTCGGACACGCACTACGCGAATCAACTCCTCGCCCACCTTAAAGCCCAGGTGACGAGAGAGTTGCTCGGTGCAAACCAGATGTTCGAAAGACTTAACGTCCGTAGATGCAACGGCATTGTTGCGCTTTGCAAACTCGCCAAACGACTCAACCTCTTCGAGTGCGCCCAACATGTCGGTTTCGCCCTTAAGCCAAATAACGCGCACGCCCTTGCCGTGTATGGGCTGCACAAACATCCCGTCGGCCAGCATACCCAAGGCGCGACGGACGGTATTGCGAGTGCATCCGAACTCCGCGGTCAGCTCGGCTTCGGTTGGCAGCATCTCCTGAAACGCATAGGTCCCATTAATGATGCGCGAGCGTATTTCTCGGTAGATTCCTTCGTATATCGCTTTTGGCATTGTTTCACCTCTACATTATTCATTTCCGGCTAGGCACGATAGCATTTCTTAAAGTTGTTTAAACCGAATATCGGTAAAGCGACAGGATTTAACCGTTGACGGTTTCTGTCATGCCCAAATCGGTTTCGCTCAAAACTGCCGGTACGACAATCGTCTGGTCCTCTACAATGAATCCATTGTTTAAACGTTTCCCCACGCGCAACGCGCCTCGATATTCGGAAGGCAGAACATGCTGCAAAAAATCCAACGCTTTGGCGGGGCAATGTTCGCGCCCGCCATGCTGTTTTCTATATCAGGCCTCATGGTCGGCGTCTCCGCTCTCGCAACGACTGCGGACATCGTCGGCGATCTCGCCGTATACGGAACCCCTTGGTACGCTTTTTGGACCATCATCCAGCGCGGCTCGTGGACGGTCTTTAAACGCCTCCCGCTCCTTTTTGCCGTAGCGCTGCCCATCGGTCTTGCCCAAAAACAACCGGCTCGTTGCTGCCTCGAGGCTCTCGTCGCCTATTTTGCCTACTGCTTCTTTTTGAGCGAGATCATTAAGCTGAGCGGAGACAATCTTGGACTTAAGTACCCGTCGTCTTTGACCTCCGCTAGCGGCATCACCATCATCGACGGCATCAAGACGCTCGACACCGGCATTATCGGCCCGCTGGCGGTATCGGCAACCGTCGTCGCCATCCATGACCGCTTCTACGATGCCAAGGTTCCCGATTGGCTCGGCACCTTCTCGGGCTCCTCGCTGGTCTACCTCATCAGCTTTTTTGCCGTGTTTGCCCTTGCCGCTATCTCGGCCGCCATCGTGCCCTCCGTATACGCAATGACCGAAACGCTGCGCCATGCACTTACGAGCGTCGGCCCCTTTGGCGTGGGCATCTTTGTGCTTTTGGAGCGAGCGCTCGAGCCCATGGGGCTGCACCACCTGCTCTACATGCCGATCTACTACGACAACCTGGTCATTAACGACGGCATCTACGCCACGTGGAGCAGCTTGCTCCCCATCCTCTCCCATAGCACGCGCCCCCTTAATGAACTTGCGCCGTGGGCCGGTTTTACCGCCACCGGCTGGGTCAAGCTCTTTGGCCTTCCCGCCATCGCAGCCGCGTTCTACTCCACCGCAAAACCAGAGCGCCGCGCCGGCCTTAAGGTCATCCTTTTGCCCGCCATCGTCGCCTCGGTGGTTTGCGGCGTTACCGAGCCACTCGAGTTTCTCTTTATGTTCACCCACCCCGGGCTCTTTTTGCTCTACGCCGTCTTATCGTCTTGCCTTGCCACAACCATGAATCTCTTTGGCATCGTCGGCATCTTCTCGGGCGGCCTGATTGAGATGGCAGCCTTCAACTTTATTCCGCTCATGCGCACGCATGCCGGTGCCTATCTTTTGGCGCTCGGTATCGGCCTTGCCTTTAGCCTCATCTTTTTTGTTAGTTTTCGAGCACTCATCTTGGTCTATGACCTTAAGACGCCGGGCCGCGAGGATCATGTTGCCAATCGCGCGGCAATCGATCGTTTAACGGAAAGCGGCTTTGCCAAAGAGCAATCTCCCAATGACGAGGTCAATAGTCGATCCGATCAAGATCACGTCCTCGCTGAGCGGGTAATTCAGCTTTTAGGTGGCGTTGGCAATATTGTGGGCGCAACCAACTGCGCCACGCGCCTGCGCGTCGAGGTCGCAGACCCTTCCATCGTTGCAGATAACGCGTCGTTTGTCGCGGTGGGCGCCAAGGGCCTCATCATTACGGGCAAGACCGCCCAGGTGATCATCGGCATCTCCGTTCCCCGCGTTAAAGAGCATTTTGACCAGATCATGGGCCTCGAGCCGGAATTTGTGCCCACCACCTCGGCCTCCCCTGCCGCCAGCGCAGCCCATAAGCGCGGCAATATTTGCTTCTTCGATATCGACGGAACGCTCGCCTGGCAAGACCCCAGGCTCGCCCAAGACCTTCCCGAAGACGAGCGGGACCTCTCCCCCTATCCCAACGAGGCGGTTTCGCAGGCAATCCGAGAGTTTGTCGCCAACGGCAACATGGCCTTTATCTGCACGGGACGTACCCTCAGCTGCATCCACCCCAAACTTCTTGAGCTGCCTTGGACCGGCATCGTCTGTCTTGCGGGCGGTTACGCCGAGATCAACGGACACGCAATTCGCGATCTGTCGATGACGCCCAGTATGCTGCAGCGTCTTGCCCCCTACCTTGAGCAATCGGGCGAGGTCATCCGCTTTGAGGGCCTCAACGGCGTCGTGCGCATGAGTGCCGATGCGCCCGATGCTCCCGGATACGCGCGCACCCTGGGCGACGCAGTCACGCAGCTGCAACATTACAGTGTCTACAAGATCTTGATGTCTACATCGCTCGCCAACCACATCGCTCAAGATAAGGCACTTGAGCCGCTGCTGTGCTTTAACGAGCTCGAACTCGAGGTGACCGAAATCTCGCCCCGCGAATGCACGAAGCGCGGGGGCATCCAGTCTGTACTCGACGCCCTCGACCCCCACCACGGAACCGTATACGGCATTGGCGACGCCAGCAATGACGTCTCGCTGATGAACGCCGTCGATGTCGGTATCGCCATGGGCAATGCGCCGGACTATCTCAAGGATAAGGCCGATTACGTGACCGACACCGTCGATCACGACGGTGTCGTTGCGGCGCTCGAGCATTTTAGGCTGATTTAGGCGCGCTCCATCAAACGCACGCCCGTTGTCCTAAATCGCCAAAACTGCCGCGCCAAACGCCCTGATGTGGCAATATGTTATCTGCATATTGCATCAACGCAACCTCAGAAAGAATGCGAGAACCCGTGTCCAGTCCGTTTACCAGCTTTTTAGCCCAGCACTTTGACCAGATTAACGACTATCTGGCCACGTTCTTTGACGGACAGGCGACCTCTGCCGATATCGAGCGCTACCTGTACGCGCCGCTCTCGACTTTTACGGCCAACGCCGGCAAGCGCCACCGCCCGCTTATCTGCATGCTCGCCGCAACCGCAGTGGGCGGTAGCTTCGAGAGCGCCCGCAGCGCCGCGGCAGCTATCGAGCATTTCCAGTCGGGCGCGCTAATCCACGACGACATCGCCGACAACGGACAGCTTCGTCGAGGCAAGCCCTGCATGCACCTTACCGAGGGCACGGGCCTTGCCATCAATTGTGGCGACCTGGCGCTCACCATGGTCACCAAGACGGTTCTCGACGACCCTACGCTGGAGTCCGACGTGAAGCTGCGCGTGCTCCACGAGCTTACCGAGATGATCGTCCGCACCATCGAGGGTCAAGCACTCGACCTGGGTTGGGTCCGCGACGGGCGCTTTGATATCTCGGTTGATGACTACCTGGACATGGCGACGCACAAGACCGCGTTTTACAGCGGAGCCACGCCGCTTGCCGCCGGAGCCATTATCGGCGGCGGCAGCGATGAGCAAATCGAAGCGCTGCGCGCCTTTGGCCTGCACACAGGCCTTGCCTTTCAGATTCAGGACGACCTGCTCAACCTTGTCGGCACTAAGGAAGCCGCCAACAAGGACTTCCGCACCGACATCACCGAGGGCAAGCGCACGCTTGTCGCCGTACACGCCCTCTCTGATGAGCGCCACCACGACGAGGTCGAGGCGATTCTTTCCTCGGGCACCGATGATCCCGCGCAGCTCGCACGCGCCGTGGAGATCTTCCAGGAGACCGACTCCATCGATTACGCCCACACTTACGCGCTCGACCTGACCGCTAAGGCCAAAGCGGCCATCGAGAACGTTGAGCTTGATCCGCACGCACGCGAGCTGTTCCTCTCCATGGCAGATTTCTTTGTGGAGCGTCTTAACTAACGGGGGTATAAAACCT
>USQE01000011.1 GCA_900556675.1 uncultured Collinsella sp. | reverse complement strand
GCGCGGCTTGCAGCGCCTGCTCGTCTTTTTGCGTGAGATAGGTTTCGCTGAACAGCCACAGCGTGAGACAGCGGACCTCGCGCGAAAGCTCGGGATAGAACGGGGCGAGCATGGGATCGTCGTCGGCGGCAATCAGGATGGTATAGAGCGCCGGCGCGGTGTTGACGCCGTTGATCACCAGAGTCTGATCCTCCATGTCGCGAGCGGCCTGCTTGGCAAGCTTCTTAAAGGAGAACGGGGCACGGGTGGCACCGAAGATGCCGGCCACGTGGTCCTCGAAGATGTTCAGGAAGTTCACGAAAGATCACTCTCCGTATAGGTTCTTTGGTATCCGAGCAAATAAAGGCATATCCCGACGATTATAGAGGATAGGATTCCCGTAACCGCCGCCTTGGCGACGACCGGGCCCGCAAGGCTGGCAATTTCCATATGGTGTGCAAGACAAAACGATACGGCCGAGCCGATGCCGGCGACGGCAATTGCGACGATGGCGGCAAGGTTCGATCCCTGCTCGGCGCGCTTGGCATGAGCATTGAGCAGCAGCGATGTTGCCGCGGCTATTGCTGCAACCAGCACGATTGCAGCGAGAAGGAGCGCGTCTCCCAGCGCTGCGACGACATTGCTAAGCCCCAGTACGCCTCCCGCAGAGAGAGCCGCTGCAGCAAGGCGGGCAAAGAGTGCGCCCATGCCCGTGGCCGCCGCTGCGCTTGCCGGGCCGAGCCAAAACGCCGCGATGCTCGCGGCGGCTCCGGCGGCAAGGAGGGCGTCGCCGGTTAGGCAACCCAGCGCAAGCGCGCAGGTGAGCGTCGCGCTCGCAGCCGCCTCGGTTCGTCCCCAGGCAATCCACCAACCGGACATGGCGGCGGCAAAAACGACCGCGACCGGCAGCATCGACAGGATGCCCTGCGCCTGCATGGTGGCGTTGGCCATGAGCACCAAAAAGCCCACGGTCGAGATGGCCGAGCCGATCTGCGGGGCCAGGCCGGCTGCCGCACCGATCGCGATGGCCGCCACGACCAGCCCGGGAAGCGCCGCGACGCCGGCTGTCTGCATAAGCAAAAAGCTAAAGGCTCCGCATGAGAGCGCTGAGATGCCGCGCATGGTGTAGTTGCGCGCGTGGCTCCAGCGCGAGCCCGCCCAACCAAGCGCGGGGTCGATCTCGACGGTGTCATCTTCGTAGGGTAGCGACTCCATATCGTCTGCCGCGCACTCGTCATCTGAAAGTTCGCCCACCATCTGCTCCAAGCTGCGACGGCCTTCGCGCACGCTTCCTAAGCCGGCAAGGAGTCGGTCGCAGAATGCCTCAATGCTATCGGGGCGGTCTTGCGGCATGGGGGAGAGAGCGCTCATGAGCGCCGCCTCGGCCCCCGGGGGAAAGTGAGGGATCAGTTCGCTGGGATAGGTGGCGCCGCCGATGATGCGGTCGAGCGAGTCGGCAGGCGTGGCCGCCATAAAGGGGGCACTGCCGCACAGGCCCTCGTAGATCACGCAGGCAAGGGCAAAGACATCGGCACGTTCGTCGACCGTGCCGGTCTCGATATCGAGCTGCTCGGGCGGCATGTAGCCGATGGTGCCGCCGCGCGATCCGCCAAAGCCGCCGGCGGACGACAGCCGCGCCATGCCAAAGTCGGTGAGCTTTACATTGCCCGAATGGTCGATAAGCACATTGGCGGGCTTTATGTCCAGATGAAGCACGCCGTTTGCATGGGCAAAGGTGAGTGCCTGACCCAGCGCGTCGGCAATGGCCGCGGCCTCGTCAAAGGTGAGCGAGTGGCCGTCCACGCGATGCAAAAACTCGGCTAACGACATACCGTCGACATACTCCATGACCAGGTAGGCATAGGCGGTGTCGTGCGTAAAGTCGATAACCTGCACGATATTGGGATGTTGAAGCATGGCGGCGGTATGCGCCTCGCGCAGCACGTCCATGATGTCGCTGGCGGGCATGCCGGCGCCGTTGATAAGGGGGATGCGCTTAATGGCCACGCGACGGCGCAGATGCGTGTCGCGGCAAATCTCGATGGAGCCAAAACCGCCGGTCGCAAGCGTCTCGAGCGGCTGGTACCGCTTGAGCAGCTCGCGAGAGCTAGTGCCCTCCAAGGGAACGTCCGGCGAGAACCGGGCGGTATGTTGCGAGAAAAGCGGCATGGCCAACCCTCGTGCGTTTAAAGTTCGTTTGCGAGCGGCGGGCGCGGGGCCGAGCCGTTCGCGGTGGCATAGATGCTGCTAGTGTAGCACGCTCAGGCGGATGGCGAGGATGGCGGGATGCGAGGCTGCCTGTCTGGCTTGGCCTTCGTCTCGACCCATCCGGAAAGCGCGCCCCAGTTTGCGGCCAAATACTGGGACACGCTTTCCGAATGGGGTGTGCTGCGGAAACTGCGTCCCAGAATATTGACTCAGAACGGGATACAGTTTCCAGATCGACGCTCAAAAGGAAACCGCATCCCGCTTTGATGCGGGGACTGCGGACAAAAGCTGAACCGTGATCTGGCTCGGATTGGAGTTCGCCTGAATCGTTGATGCTGGCTGGTGTGGGCGTGGAGATAAACGAGCAGCCCGAGCGATATAATGACACGCTATGGAGGTCATATGCTCTTTTCCCGCTGTTCTGCCACATCTGCTTTCGCCATTGCGCTCGTCGTAATGGCGGTTACCCCTTATCACCGGTTTTCATCTTCAATCGGCTTGGCATCAGGTGCAATGACCTGGCTCGTTATCCTTGGCGCATGCCTCGCGGCGTTTGGTCATGGCGTTGCGCTCCGCAAGGGGAGAGAAATAAGACGGCCGGGTCGCCTTGGCGTCTTCGGTGTTTTCCTTTCTGCTATTGCGGTGGTTCCCGAATGGGTCGACTTGGCCTTCTATGCTCGCGGAGATTCTGTTCCAATCGTGTTTGCACCAATCTGGCTGTTGCATGGCGTTTCGTGTGCCTTGTGCTTCACTGGGTCGCTGCTCCTCTCATATGTAATTTGGAATACGGCGGGCTCTCCTTTGATACGGGGGGCGGCGCGGGACGGCGAAAGGGGGACCTGCCGACCGCAGAGCGCACTTTTTGCAGAAACAATAGTTGTCCTGTCTTGCCTGCTGTTTTGCTGTCGAGTTTCATGGAGAGTCGTTCCCGAGCCATGGGGGATGCCCTCTGTAACGGCCGCATCAATTGGCCTTATGCTTTTAATTCCTCTGGTCTATCTCGTATTGGCTGCGGTCCCGCTGCTTTGCTGTCCCCGCGCCTTTGGTCGGGGACAGAGCGACGTGTTCGCCCGTTCTGTGCTTGTAGCAGTTCCCATTGGCCTTGTTCCGGCTGTCGAGGTGGCATACTTTGCAAGCGATGCCGCAGTCATTGCATCACTGTCGATGGGGTCCGCTATTGCTGTTGCCGCCTTCGTATGCACATTGCTAAGGGAGAAACGGGACAACAATTCGGATACCCCTCGCACGTCCGACCCATTCGATGCGGGGGTGTTTTCCCCTGCCCTGTCGCCTCGAGAAGAGCAGTTTGTTCGACTGCTGCTCAAAGGGAAAACGCCGGCGGAAATTGCCAGGGAGACGGGTACGAAGCCATCGACGGTGCGAACAACGCTTCACCGAGCATACGGGAAGGCATCGGTTGCGGGCTCACGCGAGCTCGTGGCATTGTTTGCGGGTGAGGGTGATGCTACAGGGCCTGGTCTGCTGCAGCGGCATGCTGGTGATATGTTGACATCAGTTCGGACGCGCCGGCTGTTTCGATACCTGCTCACAACATTTTTTATCCTCCTTGCGGCGGGCCCCTTGGTAATGGCGGATAGCGATTGGGGATCCGGTGTTTCGCGGGCAGTCGCCTTTTCTCTCGCAAGCTATGCATTGGGTCTCGGACTGCTTCTGTCGCTGCACTACGCGGGTGAAAAACTGAATCGTGAAGTTGCGCTGACTAGAACGGATGGGGCGATTGGGCTCGGAAGCCCGTGCGTATGGGCGGTGCTGTCTGCCGTGGAATGGTCTTTTGTCTATATCGCGGCATGGAGGTGTATATGCGATCCGTTGATGGCTGCGCCGGTCCTGCTGTGCGGCGTGGCATCTACGGTCTCGCTCGCTGTTGGGCTGCGTCCGTTTAAGGTGCATGCCCGTGTCCGGGCTATCGTGCCGTTGGTGTCAATAGGTGCGGCTACTTTAATCCATGCGGCCACTAGGGGGCGAATCCATGGGTTCGCGGTGCTGACGGGGATGTTGCTTACATACATAGTGCTGCGTAGCTGTCCGCAGCGCAAAATGCTTGGGATATGGATGCTTTGCTTTGGGGCGGCGGCTCCTGTCTGGGTTGTCTTGCTCAACATGGTGCAGGATCTGACGGTTTTCGAGCCTCTGTTCCTTGCGTCGTTGCTGGGGCAAAGTTCGGCCGTCAATGTCGTCGTGGCAACGGTGATTGTTTGCTGGTCTGTGCCCATGCTCGTTACGCACATCGTGCTCGTACGCTCGGTTGAGGACGAGAAGGCCGTCTTGAAGTACCGTGCGAACGGGTCCACCGAAGCAGCTCACGTGCGCCGGCTGGCTCTGCTTACGTCGCGCGCCCTGTCCGATGTTCAGGCCCGAATATTGTTGATGACGGCAGAGGGCACAACGACAAAGACCATTGCGCAGGATGTCGGTTACGCTGCATCTACGGTGCAAGCGCTGCGATCCGCGTCCTATCGCCAGTTGAAGATCAAGAACAAAGCAGAGCTTATTTCATTGTTATCGCAGGTAGATAACGTGTAAACGCCTGGATTATCAACTCAATAGCGAGTGTTTACAGACATCTTTCTCCATTCATGCAAAGGTTGCTGTGCGTCGACGCATTGTTAGCCGCTTTTGATTGGAGAAGGCCATGATTAAGCCAAGGAGCGCTATTACTCGAATCGGAGTCGGGTTGGCGATTGCTGCGGGTCTGTCCCTAGGGGTTCCCGCTGCATCGTTCGCGCAAGAGGAGTTTGACACCTCTCAGGTTTCTAGCATTACTCAAAACGCCGATACGGGAATTACGACCTGTACGAACAATGCCGATAGGGCATTTAGTTTTCAATGTGCCGGGACGAGTGCAACTGGCTACCGTCAAAAGGATGATTCCTCATCGCTCTATCTGGATATCCAAGGTTATACGGGAAATCCGCTTCGGTTATATACAGACGGTGCGTATAACACAAGCGGTAGCGGCAGCATGAATTGTACTCAGGGAACGTATCGTTCGAATCACAAGGGACAGTGGGAAATGTATAACCTCGTCCGTGAGAACGGGCGATCTGCGGCGCGACTGACTGCATGGGCGGAGTCTGGCTACGGCACTGTTATTGGTGTATGGAGCCCCGACTGCGTCGGGCATTTCCGCAAGCTTCCCGCATAGTTGTTTGAATTGGCTCCCTTCCGGCTTTCTGGGTCGGAAGGGGGAGGAGGACGTATGAACCAAAGGCTCGTAAGATATGAGCTGTCGAAAACGATAAGACGCCCAGCTTTTATCTTTGCTCTCTTGATTGCAGTCGCAGTTGCAATAGCTGCTGCGCTGGAGCCGTGGGCAAATTTGGAAAAAGAACGTCACAACCTTCTTTCTTTTGGTTACGGCGTTGGCATGCAAGCCAAAAACTATCTCGGTCAAACACGTGAAAGCAGCTTCGGTAACTGGATTGTTGTGAGCGCGAACGCGCCACTGTCTGCGTCGGTGTTTTTCTATGCACTGCCCCTGCTTGCAATGTTGGCCGGATCTTGGTCGTGCCTCTTTGAGCGTTTGAGTGGTTATGACATGCAGATATGCACGCGCGTTTCCAGAAAGGCATACGTGAACGTAAAGGTGCTGTCTGCTTTCCTCTCCGCGTTTACAGTGACTGCCATTCCTCTGCTCGTCAATTTCCTGATTGTCTCGATGCTTTTTCCTGCGTATCTTCCTCGGGTCGATGAGTCGACCTACGTAGGGCTTTACCTACATAGCTATTTCTCCGGTCTATTTTATTCACATCCTTTGTTATATGTGCTTGCATACACGCTGTTCGATGCGGTCACGCTCGGGACTTTATCCATGGCTGTAACTGGCTTCTCAATTTTGTTTCGTAGCAGAATCAAAGCGATAATTGTCCCGTATCTGCTAATGGTTGCGTGGCATTTTGCAAATGGCTGGATCTTCGGCGTAATGGCTTGTGTGGGGTTTAACTGCAATATCTTCAACAGCATCAGGTCGGAATCGCTGAATAACTGGCCAGACATTCGAGCCGGTTTTGCGGAAATCATATTATTGACCCTTGCTTCGTTGGCTTTTTCTGGGGCGTGGAAAAGGCGGGAGATGGTCTGATGCTGTTTAGGCTGGTCGCCGCGGACCTGAGGACCGTTTTGAAGAAGAACATCATTACCTTTATTGCGATTGCGGCAGTGACCGTTGCGAACCTGGTGTACGCCTACGGTTTGTCTTCTGTGTATGGGGTCAGGACGGATGCCTTGGGGTTTGCGGACAATCTTGCGCTCGTGTTTGCCGGATCTGCTCCGTTTGAGCCTAGGCCCGGGGTCATGTTTGTGCCTCCGCTAGGATGGCTATTTCTCATTCTGCTTATTCTCTATACAACACTCGATTATCCCGCCGAATCGTTGCACGGGTTTGGTTTGCAAACGCTTGTCCGATGCCGGGCGAGAACCCTTTGGTGGGTCTCGCGTTTTATCTCAGTGGCGGCGATAACAGCATTTTCGCTGCTCGTGGTGGTTTGCTCTGTTGTGATTTGGAGCTTGATGGTGAGTGCCTCGTTCAGCGCGGTCATCCATGGCGAGTCGCTTCAGCTGGCTAATTTGGCGCCGTGGTTTCTCAAGGCGAGCGAAGCAGGTGCACTGCCGTTTTTCGCAGGTCTCTTTCTTGCTTTTGAGGCGCTTGCGTTTGTGCAGGCAACGGTTGGGTTTGTGCTTGGGCCGTCAGTTTCATTTGCGGTTGTAATGAGCTACCTGATCTGTTCGGCATATGCGCGGCATTGGGCGCTACTGGGAAATGCCTTGATGCTGTTGCGCTGGGGTGGAATCGTCAAAGAAGGAATTGCGACGGGCTCGAGTGGCTTGTTTTCAATTGTGATTATGTCGTTATGCCTATCGTTGGGTGGACTGTGGTTTCGAAGGGCCGACCTTATCGAAAAGAGGGACAAGATATGAGTGTGATCGTTAGGGACGTATCGAAGCGCATGGGCAAAAACGATGTCCTGCGCAACGTGTCTATCGAGGTTGACCCTGGGACTGTGGTCGGGCTTCAGGGGATAAACGGTTCGGGTAAGACCATGCTCATGCGAGCGGTCTGCGGATTGATTAGACCCACCGAGGGCGAGATTATTATCGATGGCCAAAGACTTGGGGCGGATATCTCGTTTCCGCCGAGTCTGGGGATGTTGATAGAGGCGCCTTCCTTTTTAGGATATCTGTCTGGTTACGACAATCTGGAGCTCATAGCTCAAATCAATGGCGTTGCCACCCCCGAGGACATTCGCTCTGCCCTGCGGCTCGTGGGGCTCGATGCAGACGAAAAAAAGAAGTTTCGAGCATACTCGCTTGGGATGAAGCAGCGTCTGGGAATAGCTGCGGCAATTATGGAAAAGCCGAAGCTGCTTGTTCTCGATGAGCCAACGAATGCCCTCGACGAAGCGGGCGTGGAAATGCTCAAGCGCGTTGTGGCGATGGCGGCATCAACGGGTCGCGAGGTTCTTCTGTCTAGCCATGACGGAGAGGTGCTCGAGGAGCTAGCCGATCGTGTTTACTGCATGCGCGACGGTGCCGTTGTGAAAGTTCGGGAAAGGTCGTGAGCGCGATGAAGAAGGCCCTGTTGACGAGAAGGTCGATGCTCGCGCTTTTTGGCTGTGCTGTTACCGGCCTTGCGGGCATGAGGGTGAGCGTCGTTAACGGGAACCGGACAGTCATTCCTGAAAAATATTACGCGGAGGGCGAATGGCTCTCGATGGATGGGGCGTTTCTGGGGTCGAAGGATGTGGCGACTGACGGGTATTCGTTTTGCATAGACGGGGCAGAGCTGCTCACGCCGCGCGAGTATCTCAAGCGTGCGCATGATGATTATTCAAAATATGGCATCGTAGATACGAAAACGAAATTGAAGGACGCCGACATCACGTGTGTTATCGCCGTAAAGATGCGTGTCAGGAATAAGGACAATGTCGAAGGCGGAATTAAAGCGTATGTTTGGCATTTGGTGCCGGAGTCTGCGCCAAACTATGACTTTGTGGTCAATACCGATCTGATAACGCAGGCAATGCCGGTGCTGGGCGGTTCTGCTGCGTTTGCTGTACAGGTTGGGGCGGAGAACGAGTTACTCGTCCCATTCATGATGCAAAACACCAACGACTATTTCGAAGGTTACGAGACCGTCCGTTTTGAGAAAGCGTTTCCCGGGACCTATACGATGAAGATGACCGATCTGCCGGAGCGAAGGCTCTTCAGGTTTGAAGTTAAATAGCTCGAAGGCCCTGTTGGGGGAGCCTCATCCTACGCTGAAGCGGGATGAGATTCCCTTCGCAGTGGCGCTCGGCCCTAGCGCTTCTTCTTGCTCTTCTTCTGCTTGCGCCGCTTGCCCTTGTTATCCTGGGGCTTGTCGGCCTTGTCGCCCCGCTTGGCCTCGGCGGCAGCCTTCTCGGCCTTCATTTTCTTCTTCTTGGTCTCGATGCGGAGCTTTTTGTTAATGCGCGCCTTAAGGAAGGTGCCAAACTGCTCGGCATTGCCGCGGACAAAGGTGTCCTTAGGGATTGTCACGCCCTGGTCGGCGAACATGGCTACAAAGATGCGCTCGCCGTCGAGCACGTGGTCGAGCTTTTCAAACGGGAAGAACTGCGACTTGCCGCTCTTGCCCCAAACCATCAGGCCGTCCTCGTTGGCGGCGACGCGGCGATAGCGGCCACCCATGGACTCGTCGGCCTCGACGGCATCGATAAAGTCGCGGGCGAGGGTGTGGTGCAGGTTTTTGCTCCACCAGGCCAAAAAGGCGCCGAATACGATCAGGACGACGCCAAACTTGATCCAGTTGCCGCCGGCCACCAGCATGCCAATGCCGAGCAGCGCGGCAATTGCCGCGGCGACATACAGCGAACCGCGACGCCTGGGCGAGGCGACCAGACGGGCGAAGTCGGTGACTAGATCGTTTTCGTACTGGTACTCGTTGAGGTACAGGATGCCGTCGTCGGCTGCGGCCTGCTTCTCGAGCGCGACCTCGACCTGGTCGGCTGCTTCGGAGGGAACGAGGTTGCTCTCTGCGTCTGCCATGCTCTTTGGACTCCTATCGCGGCGGGCTCGCCGTACGGGTTATTATGAGTGAAGTATGCCGTGCGACCGCATGGCCGTCGCGGCAACAAGACTCAGTATACCCGGGGGAGCACCCATGGAATCGTTGTACCGAAAGTATCGCCCGCTCACCTTCGACTCCGTGGTGGGCCAGCAGCATATCGTCTCGACGCTCGAGCACGCCATCACCGAGGGACGCCTGTCCCACGCGTACCTGTTCTGCGGACCGCGCGGCACGGGCAAGACCACCATGGCGCGCATCCTTGCCAAGGCGCTGCTGTGCCGCAATGCCGAGGCGGCGCGCGCCGAGGGCGCAAGCGGCTGCATGCCCGACGGCACCTGTGAGGAGTGCGAGCTCATCGCCGAGGGCAACCACCCCGATGTCTACGAGCTCGATGCCGCAAGCCGCACGGGCGTGGACAATGTGCGCGAGGAGATCATCAACTCCGTCAACTTTGCCCCGGTGCGCGGCAAGTACAAGATCTATATCATCGACGAGGTTCACATGCTCACGACGGCGGCGTTCAACGCGCTGCTCAAGACGCTCGAGGAGCCGCCGGCACACGTGATCTTTGTGCTGTGCACCACCGATCCGCAAAAGATTCTGGAGACCATCCTCTCGCGCTGCCAGCGCTTCGATTTCCACCGCATCGGCAACGAGGATATCGAGCATCGCCTGTCCTACGTGTGCGAGCAGGAGGGCTTCGATTACGACGACGAGGCGCTCGCCATCGTGGCGCGCCATGCCAAGGGCGGCATGCGCGACGCGCTCTCCACGCTGGAGCAGCTGAGCGTTTTTGGCAACGGCGCCGTGCATGCGGACGATGCCCGCTCGCTTTTGGGCGAGGTTTCGGACCAGATTCTGGGCGAGTTTGCCCGCGCCATCGCCGAGCGTGATATTGCTGAGCTCTATGGGCTCATTCGTGCACAGGTCGAGGAGGGCAATGACCTGCTTGAGCTGACGCGCGACCTGGTGGCGCATGTGCGCGACGTGTATGTGGCTTGCGTTGCCGGTGCCCGTGCCGAGCTGTTTGAGGGCGGCTCCGAGCAGGCCGAGGCGCTTGCTGCCGAGGCCGCCGCCTTTGGCGAGCATTCGGCCGACCGTCTGGCCCGCGTGCTGACGGTGCTTGACGATGCCGCGCTGGAGATGAGGGGCGCGAGCGACGTGCGCCTGGTGCTCGAGATCGCCTGCACGCGCCTGGCACGTCCCGAGGCCGATCTGACCATTGAGGCCCTGGCCGAGCGCGTGGCACGCTTGGAGGCCATGGTTGCCAACGCCGCGGTGCCGGCGAGCGTGGCTGCTGCTCAAGCGAGTGCGCCTGCTGCATCCGCACCCGCTGCTGCCCAGCAGCCGACGCTCATTTCGGGCGCCCGCGCTGCCGCTCCTGCGGTGACCGTCGCCCCCGCTGCTACGTCCGCGCATCAGGGTGGCATGCCTTGGGACCGCGGCGCTGCTGTTCCGTCTGCCCAGCCTGCGCCCAAGTCCGCGGCTCCGGCTCCCGCGTCTGCTGCATCGACCGTGCCGGTGTCCAAGCCCAACAGCGCCGCCCAGGTTGCTGCCGCCGGCACCGCCGAGACCCCCGCGGTCGAGGATGCCGGCGAGCTACAGCGCAAATGGGCCGAGGTCGTCGAGCGCGTCAAAGCTCAGCAAGCCTCCTACGCGGCTCTTCTGCTTAACGCCCGCGCCACGGCGGACGACGGCTCTAAGCTTACGGTGTCGTTCCCCACAGCCTTTGCCATCAAGATGCTCGGCCGCGCCGATACGCAGTCGGTGGTCCTGCCGACAGTCAACGCAGTCTTCGGTCGTCGTACCGTCGACTATGTCCTGAATGGGGGTGGCACGCCGGCTCCTCAACATGAGGAGCATTCTCCATCTGCACGGGCTGCGGCATCTGCGGACCCGCAACCCGTGTCCTCGGCGGCCCCTGTATCCTCGAGCGCCAGCGCTCCGCAGCGGCAAGCGACGTCGGTGATGGCACCGACCTCGTCGGCGCCTGAACCCGCTGCGGCCAAACCGGCTGCTCCGGTCCCCGCACCCAAGCCCGTTGCCGCGCCTGTGCCCAAGCCATCCGACCTGGCCAAGACCCCCTGGCTGCGCTCCGACAACCCCGCCGGCGCCCCCGCTACGGGTAAGCTCCCGACCGAGCCCGCGCCCCGAGCGCCCGAGCGCGCGTCCGCTCCCAAGACTCAGCCGTCTGCGCAGGCTGCGTCGTGGGAATCCGAGCAGGTGCCCTACGACGATGCCATGGTCGGTGGTTTTGCTGCCGATGCCGGCGGGGACGATCTGCCCCCGTTCGACGTGCCGGGTGCGGCGTCCGCGCCCAAGGCCGCTGCTGTGGCACCCGCAGCCTCTGCAAACGACGACGTCCCCGCCGCTCCCTGGGAATCCAATCCCGGTGCTGGCAGCCCCTTCGGCCATCAGGGCGCAGCCCCGAGCATCCCGCAGACCGAGGACGAGGCCAAGGCCCTCATCCGCAGCGTCTTTGGCCAGGCCACCATCTTCAAGCCGGTGGAGTAGCTGCGCAGGCGGGTATACTGCTCAAGAAGAGGACCCCTTGTCCGGGCGCATCTGTATTTCGGACATGTGTAGTGTGGTGCCGCGTATGTCGCATTTGAGCAGGCAGGTGCGCGACGGTCGGCCTAGGATGCTGAGGTCGATACGATACGCCGCATAGCTGTCCGTGTACTCGACTTGCTCGGCGTCGAGGGTTGCTCCGATTGTCAAGAAAGCGCCTGGTTCGGCATCGGCAATCTTGGAGTCCTTTATCTTGACCTTGAACTCTTGGTAGAGGGACGGGCTGTTGTAGTAAATGGTTCGGGTTCCATCGGTGCACTCATCGGTCGTCTCCCATTTGACGACGGGCTGGTCCGAGCTGGCTATCAGCAGTTCTGCTCCAAAAGCTATGGCATGGGTGATGACAACCAGCAATGCCCAGCCGACAAAGAGATAGAGAACCACATATGCAACGGGGTGTTTTGAGCGGATGTTTTGGAGCGCGTTGGGGGCATTCATGGGGCACCTCCAAATTACTATCTATGGCAATCAAATTATACCCTGCCGCCATGTGCGCCGCCTCGAGCAGCGGTTCGGCATTTAGCTATTTAGTGGCGCACATGAAATGCCGGATTCGGCTCTACTAGATTGAGTGTGCGATATTATGCAACCTTGCATAATTCGACCTTGCATAATCTTTGAGTGCGGTTTGTATTGGAGGACATGTATATCGACTGAGGTAACACGTCCGCCCCGCTCTCTCGCCGCGCGCCGTGGTACGATTTTTGAGTTTGAAAGTCCCGCCGTGCTCCGGCTGCCCTTGCAGCTCGGCGTGCGGCCGCACGTAAAGGAGCCATCATGGCCGGTATGAACATGCAGCAGATGATGAAGCAGGCTCGCAAGATGCAGGAGCAGCTTGCCGCCGCGCAGGAGAACCTCAAGTCCCAGACCGTCGACGCCTCTGCCGGCGGCGGCATGGTCAAGGTGACCGTTAACGGCGAGATGGAGCTCGTCAACCTCACCATCGATCCCGATGCGCTCGATCCCGAGGACGTCGATATGCTGCAGGATATGATCATGGCTGCCGTCAACGAGGCCGTCCGCGGCGTCAACGAGCTCGCCAACAAGCAGATGGGCGCCATCACCGGCGGCCTCAACATCCCGGGCATGCCGTTCTAAGACACGCATATATATGAGTGCCAACCACAGTCTGCAAAAACTGCTCGATGAGCTGGGCCGTCTGCCGGGCATTGGTCCCAAGTCGGCCCAGCGCATCGCCTATTACCTGTTGGAGGCCGACGCCGAGGAGGCGCGCCGCCTGGCCGAGGCCATCCTGGAGGTCAAGCAGGAGGTCCACTTTTGCAGCCGCTGCTTTAACTACGCCACGGCCGACGAGTGCTCCATCTGCCAGGACCCGATGCGCGATACCACTCGCATTTGCGTGGTGGGCGAGCCGCGCGATGTCCAGGCGATCGAGCGCACGGGCAGCTACCACGGCCTCTACCACGTATTGGGCGGCGTGATCAGTCCCATGGACAAGATTGGCCCCGAGCAGCTGCACATTCGAGAGCTGCTGGCACGCTTGGGCCACGAGGACATCCACGAGGTCATCATCGCCACCAACCCCAATATTGAGGGCGAGACCACGGCGAGCTATCTGGCCCGTACCATCAAGCCGTTGGGCGTCGAGGTGTCGCGTCTGGCAAGCGGCCTTCCCGTGGGCGGCGACTTGGAGTATGCCGACGAGCTTACGCTTGGCCGCGCCATCGAGGCCCGTCGCGCGATTTAGGTGGCGAGCCTGCTCCTGCCGTATGTTTTCCTCACAGTCGCACGGGGTAGTCATAATTTCCCCGTGCGACTGTGAGTTTGTTGTGCAACAAAGATGCTTCGTATCCGCTTATCGCATGGATGCTTCCGCTCGCATCCTTAATTTGCTCATTCGTTGCGCAACCTTTTGGGTTCGCTGATACACTCAAATATGGATTCGAATGAATGCGCCGCTCCCGAGCGGCGTGTTTTTGTTGGAGGAGAACGCATGCGGCCCGGTGGCACTCAGACAAAGCGCGGCGCCGCGGTGCGCATGCGGCGCCGACTGGGCTTGGCGCCGCGGGCGTACGCACTGCTATCGTGCTCGCTGGTGCTGGTCATAGCTGGCGTTTCTGCCTATGGCATGACCGTGCCGTCCATGATGCAGGCGCATGCCGCACGCGAACCGCGCGTGGGGCATGAGGTCAAAAGCGATCTGGGCACCACGACTGGATATGCTTGGGCAAGTGTGGTCGGGCATATTGTGTTTGGCACCGACGATGCGGACGGCGCCGAGGCCCCGGACAACGAAGTCACGCTTGCCAATGGCAAAACCATCGTGCTCACCAACACCAAGATCATCGATCGATTGTCCAACAATAGCGTGGCGGCAACGGTGAATAAGGTCGAGCAGCAAAAGGAGCAGGACGCCCAGCAGTCCGGAAAGCCCGGTAGCTCGGATACTTCTGGCTCCGGCTCGGATTCATCGAGTTCGGGCGGCGGCTCTGGGTCGGGTTCCTCTACCGGAGGGCCTGGAAACGGCGGCTCGACGGGCGGCAACACTGACAACGATGCAAACTCCGGCGGCCTTTC
The DNA here is from genome assembly GCA_900556675.1 of uncultured Collinsella sp. Lineage (GTDB taxonomy): Bacteria > Actinomycetota > Coriobacteriia > Coriobacteriales > Coriobacteriaceae > Collinsella. The sequence continues at coordinate 1,104 of USQE01000011.1, read as the reverse complement.
CGCTGCTGAGGAAGAGAGCATTCACAGTTGGCTTGTGACCAAGTACAACATGCTCGACGGCTATGTTTCTCGTGCCAATGACGTGGTCTCGACCTATAACTCTACGGGAGATCCCAGGCCGTGTGACAGCCTGGTCGGGGAGATGTTTGTCATTCGAGCCGAGTTCGGTCGTCAGACATTCTCGCCCCGGTCAAGGTGGTATCAGCAGTATGCCAATCTGTGGGGCTGTTACACCAACCTATGTCAATGGGTCGGCCATTACGGCGATGATGACGTCGCGCTCGGTAACTTCAACAATAACGTGGCGGCGCTTGCCCTATGATGACCGATCTTGCATCCACCACACCACAATCGCTCGGTCGCGATCCCATGGTCGGCCTGCGCCTGGCGCGTGTCGACGGGTTTGAGCCGGCCATTGCGCTCGGTCAGGACGAACTGCCTGCCTATCTGCGTCGTTTTACGATACTGTTTGCCGACGATGCCACCATGCGCCGTGGCGGTATCGGCCGCGTGACGCGTGCTGTCAACGCCCAAGGCGAGGACGTAGCACTCAAACAGCTCATCTTGCCGACGCGCGATGAGTTTGACGACGATGCCGCCCATGAGTCGCTGGTCGCCAAGTTCAAAGCGGCATTTCGCGAGGAATATGAATGCCATCGCGCCCTTTCGGGCCTTAAGGGCTTTCCCCGCCTCTATGGCTGGGGCGAGGTTGACGGTGTGCCTGCAATTGTCATGGAATGGGTCGAGGGCGAGACGCTCGCCCGCTTGCGCTCGCGACTCGCCGTGGACGATGCCGGACGCCTATCGCCGCTTGTGGCGGCGCGCTTGGGGCGCGACCTGTTCGACCTGCTCTGCCGCATGAGCCTGGTGGGGGAGGGCTTTGTCCATCGCGATATCTCGCCCGCTAATATTATGGTGCGTACGGCGCGTTTACCGCTTGACCGGCAGCTTGCCGAGGGCACCTTTGACCTGTGCCTGATCGACTTTGGCTCGTCGCTGGCGCTCGAGCCTGCGTCGGCCGTGGCCGGTACCGGCGGCAAGGCATCCTTTACCGAGCGCTATGCCACGCTGCGTCGCGCGACGGTGGCCTACGCTCCGCCCGAG
>USQE01000010.1 GCA_900556675.1 uncultured Collinsella sp. | reverse complement strand
GTCGTCACCACCGTCATGTCCAACTTCGGTCTGTACAAGGCGTTCGACGAGCAGGGCATCGGCTACGCCAAGACTGCCGTCGGTGACAAGTATGTTTATGAGTACATGGCCAAAAACGGCTGCCGCATCGGCGGCGAGCAGAGCGGCCACATCATCTTCTCCAAGTACGCCAGCACCGGCGACGGCATCCTGACGAGCCTGAAGATGATGGAGGTCATGCTGGCCAAGAAGAAGCCAATGAGCGAGCTGGCCGCACCGCTGAAGATCTATCCGCAGGTGCTGAAGAACGTCAAAGTCACCGACAAGAAGGCCGCGCAGGATGACGCCGATGTGCAGGCCGCCGTCAAGGCCGTAGGCGAGGCTCTGGGCGACACAGGCCGTATCCTGGTCCGTGAGTCCGGCACCGAGCCGCTGGTTCGCGTCATGGCCGAGGCCGAGACGCACGAGCTGACCCAGCGCGTCGTCGACGACATCGTCGAGGTTGTCAAGCGCGAACTTCCTTAATGGTCAAAAACCGCTGCCAAGTGGTAAACTGGTAAAACTGTATTTGATCAAAGGTATGTCCAAGGGGGAGCATGTTCACTAAAGTCCTGAGGTCTTTTGGTATGCGTGGTCGAGTCCTTACGCTGGATGCTCCCATCTCGGGCGATGTCATTCCGCTTTCCGAGGTAAACGATCAGACGTTTGCCACTGGCCTTTTGGGTCAGGGCGTGGCGATTCAGCCAACTGGCACGCGTGTGATCGCTCCGGCGGATGCTAAGGTCGAAGCGATTTTTCCCACGGGTCATGCTGTTGCGCTTAACACGGTTGATGGCCTGGACGTTTTGATTCACGTTGGCTTGGACACCGTTCAACTCGAGGGCAAGCACTTTACCGTGCATGCGCAGGTGGGCGATATCGTCCATAAGGGCGATGTACTCATCGAGTTCGATCGCGAAGCGATTGCTGCCGAGGGCTACGATGTGACGGTTCCCATCTTGGTTTGCAATTCCGTTGAGTTCTCGAGCATCAAGGGCTCTGTTGGAGAGCATGTCGAGGAGATGGACCAGCTCATCGTCGCGCGTGAGCGCTAGTCGCTCCGCTTGGCCTTTGGCCTACAATTCAATCACGTTTACGGAGGGCGCCCTTGAAAGAGGGCCCTCCGTGGCAAGATGGAAAACGTCCGAAGCTAAACAGCTTTGGGTCGCCGTGGACGGGCAGGGGCCTCGACGCGGTTAGACACGAGACACATACATTACGCGACCTCGCCCTGGTGGCCGCACACGTTGGTTGCGGCCGACGCGGGCCGCGGGCAAGTGCTTGTAAGGGAAGCCTTGCCTCTCTTCTACGAGAAAGGACGCGTAATGAAAATCATTAAAGCTAAAGACTACGAGGATATGAGCCGCAAGGCCGCTAATATCATTTCGGCCCAGGTTATCCTCAAGCCCGATTGCGTGTTGGGTCTTGCCACCGGCTCCACCCCGATTGGCGCTTACAAACAGCTCGCTGCTTGGTACAAGAAGGGCGACGTCGACTTTGCCGAGGTCAGCACCTATAACTTGGACGAGTATCGTGGTCTTTCGCACGATGATCCCCAGAGCTATCACTACTTTATGCGCGAGAACTTCTTCGATCACATCAATATCGATCTGAACAACACACACGTGCCCGATGGCTCCAACCCCGATGCAGCTGCTGCCTGCTCCGAGTACGACAAGATCGTCGCTGCCGCCGGTTACCCGGATCTGCAGCTGCTCGGCATTGGTAATAACGGCCACATCGGCTTCAACGAGCCCGATGACCACTTCTCCAAGGGTACGCACTGCGTCGACCTCACCGAGAGCACCATTCAGGCCAACAGCCGCCTGTTCGACAGCATCGATGACGTGCCCCGTCAGGCTTACACCATGGGCACCCAGACCATCATGTATGCCCGCATGATCCTGGTCGTCGCCAACGGCGAGGCCAAGGCTCAGGCTGTGCACGATATGTGCTATGGCCCGGTTACGCCCAAATGCCCGGCTTCGATTCTGCAGCTGCACACCAACTGCGTCGTCGTTGCCGACGAGGCTGCTCTTTCGCTCTGCGAGTAACGCGACCAAGCGATCTTACATAGCTTTCCAAAAGGCCCTCGCTTTGCGGGGGCCTTTTTAGTGGACATAGACCGTGGCGCATGCATGACGGAAACCTTGCCGCGTGCTTGACTGGAGGGTTTTAAATTATTGTGATTCATTCTATAGCAGATTCTATGCACATTTGCCACCATAGAGTCGCAGGCGGTAGCGAGGAGTAGGCGAGTTGCGCAACTCAAATAAAAATAGCCGACTGCGCTACACTGCAAATGGGATGGGACATGCTGGCAAGCGCATTGACCTGCGCAAAGACCTATTGGTCGGGGGATAAGTTACCATCGGTCCTCGCTGTACAAAAACTTGCCAAACACGTACCGGCAGACAATTAAAAACTCTAAGTCGCGCTATTCACGGGGCGGCTCATATGGTCCTGCAGCTACGGTGTCCATATGGTCGAGTTGAGGAGCAAGCATGGTAAACGATCTGGGCAATACGGACGACCTCGAGTTGATGCCGACGGGCGGCGGCTATATGGTGCGGCGCGATCGCTTGATGAACGAGCTCATCGTTAAAGGGCGCAAGGCGGGAATTGTTTTGCTCTACGCGCCCGATGGGTTTGGTAAGACGTCGGTGTTGCTGCAATACGTGCAGGAGGTTAAATCGGACCCCACGCGAGGGCCGGTTCGGATAATCGAGGCCGACCGCGCGATTGGACGCGAGCTCTTTATGCAGCTCGAGGTTGTCGCCGATGAGCTTAAGGACAAACCGCATTCGCTCGTTGCGATCGACAACGTGCCCAATCTCGAGCAGCACGAAACCGAGGACCTCATCGATCGAATCCGCAGCTTACGTGCTACGGGGACGGGGGTCTTTATTTCCTGCCGCCCCTCAAACCGATTGCTTATCCGCGGGTTGGGCGATTCGGTAAAAGTCAATGCGCAGATGCTCAAGGTGCACGCCTATGAGTATTCCTCATGGGCCACGGCGTTCTCGATCAGCACATCGCTCGATTTTTATCGGCTTACGCAAGGCGTACCCGAGCTGGTATCGGCCCTGCAAACGGGAATGTATGGACAGGGCGATGTTGCCGGGTTGCTCGAGAACGAAATCGTCAACGTGTACGGTGCGGCGCTGGCCGATCTCGCATCGCTCGAGAACAACCTGTTGTTTACTGTTGCCTGTTTGATGGTGCTGATGGGCGAGGGCCGCATTGCGGAGCTAGAGGCGTGCGGTGTGAGGCTTTCGATGGTCGACCAGTCCATCTTTGTGCGCGATTATCCGATTTTTGGCCTTGATCCGTCTGATCGCACCTTTAGATGTTTGGGTGCTAAGGACAATGCACGCCTGAGGTTGCGAAAGCTTGTTGCCGAGATCCGTCCCGAACTTGTATCGCGGGCTGCTCGCATTTTGATCAAGGCGGGCCGATGCGATTTGGCTATGGACCTGGCCGACGCGTTCTTGGACCGCCATGTGGTATTGGAACTTGCCGGGCAGTATGGGGCCGATCTTGCCCTAACCGGGCACGGAGGGGACATTTGCCGCGCGGCGACGGCGATGATCAATGCGGAAAAGCAGGAGCAAGAGCCGACACCCGCCGAGGCACTCGGCGTGTATCTGGCGGCTGTCAGCGTGTGCAATACAAAGCTAGCAAGGTATATGGCGTCCGTTATCGAACGTGCGGGTGATCAGGCGACGCGCGAGGTCGATCCCGCTACCTGGAAAATAGCCCAGGCGCTCACCATCGCCTTTTACGGTGACAATGACCTGGGGCTTCCCGCCAACCCTGTTGTGCAAGAACAGACATCCTGCGAGGTGCTCGACATGCTATCCGCGCATATCGAGGTCAAGCGCCACCTAACCGAGCGAGCGGAAGACGGCAATGTTCTCGCGAAGCTCAAGGCGTGCAAAGCCTATGATTGCGAGCTCGACATCGCGGGGATTCTCATACAGGCCGACCATATGCTGGTGGAGCTGTTCGACGGCTCGTTTGCTAAACCCGACGAGCGCGATGACAAGATGACGCAGATACTCGAGGCGCTCGATATCCGCGGGCTTAAGGCGCCATCCATTTGGCTGCGTATGGTGCTGGCGGCGCGGCGCCTGCTCGCGGGCTTGCCCGTGACCGACGATGTGGCGTTTGGCGAGCTCGACCGCTTTGCGGTGCGTGTTCGTGACAATCAAATTCAGCTGTTTGGGTTATTGCTGGAGGGTTGGCAATCGCTGGCGGAGGGGCGGCCGGTCAACGCGAAGTTCCGCGCGGTTCAGGTGCTCAAGCTCGCCGACGAATCGATTGCGTACATGCGCGAAAACGCGTTGCTGCTGGAGCGCGTGGCGTACCTGCGCAATACGTCGCTGGTATCGGTTCGCGAAGAGGCGGAGCTGCTCGACATTAGCAAGACGCAGGTCGGTGGCTCAGAAGCCTGGATCGTGGCGCTGCACCTGGCCGCTGCGGGCCGCGATAGCGATCTTGCCGCCTGGATGTCTATGAATCGCTCGGGGATTTTAGACCCATCGTATCGGCTATTTGCGCGTCTTGCGATGCACTGTCTGGGCGAGCCTGCCGTCAGGATTCGCAAGAAGCTTCCGGTGCGTGAGCTGTCGCGGTATTCACTACGCGATGATTTTGAGGGCGAAAGCGAGCACCTGTTCCAGGCGGGCGAGGTTGAGGCTGTCGATACGATCGGCCATATTGAGATGCGCATGTTTGGCACATTTCGCGCCGAGCGCGACGGCTTTCCCATCACGGATAAGATGTGGCGTCGCAAAAAGGCGGCAACACTTGCCGAGCGGCTCGCGTTGGGCATGGATGCCATGGTCGACCGCGAGACAATCGCCATGGAGTTGTGGCCCCATGCCGAGTTTAGCGCGGCGCGCAACAATCTGTATTCGACGGTATCGCGCTTGCGCTCGGCTTTGGGTCCAACGCCGGATGGCAAGTCGTGCGTGCTCATCCAAAACGAGTGCATAGGGCTCAACGGCGACTACGTTAAGACCGATGTAAGGCTCTTTGACCAGCTGAGCCGCGAGATCCTGGGAAACCGTATGGGCGCGAGAGGCCCTCACCTGGTTGAGCTTTGTCTTAAGGTTGAGCAGCTCTACGCGGGGCCGCTGTATGTTCCCACCGGTTGCAATCCCACGTTTTTTACGCGCATGCGCCACATTATGCAATCCAAGTACATCGACTGCATGATTAGGGGAGCGAATGCCGCTCTCGAGGAAAATGACCTGCAATCGGCAATTTGGCTCGTTGAATCGGGGCTTCGCCAAGAGACGGCGCGCGAGGACATGGTTCGCTGTGCCATGCGCGTTTACGGTGCGGCGGGACGACGCCGCGATGTCGTTGAGCTGTACAGCGGCCATATGCACCACCTGAGAGAACAGGTTCAAGGCGTGCCCGAGCCCGAGACAAGGCGTCTGTACGAGCGCCTGGTCGAAGGCAGACTCAAGCGCGTGCTTGTCGAGCGATAAAAAACGGGCGTCCGAATCAATCGGACGCCCGCAGACTTGCTCGGTATGACCAGCCGGTATTTAGACGAGCTTGATCTTCTCGATATCCTTGCGCGAGGACTCGCGATACAGCGAGAACTTGCGGCCGATAACCTGAACGACGTCGGCGTGGCAGCGCTCGGCAAGCTCCTCGGCGGCCTCGCGGGCAGAAAGGCTGGAGCCGTCCAGCACGGAGCACTTAACGAGCTCGTGCTTCTCCAGGTAGGCAACCGTCTGCTCGACGGTGCCCTCGTTGACATCGGACTTACCGATGATGATGGCGGGGTTGAGGTGATGGGCCATGCTGCGAAGCTGCTTGACCTGGGCTCCTGTCAGTGCCATGGGTTCTCGCTTTCTATGTATGGGGCGCCCCACAATGGGGCCTTAATCTACGTGAGCTGTCCCACGATAGCGCAGGAACGGCGCGGTGTGGAGCGCGTTTGCCCAGTTCGCAAAGAATGCGGATGCCGATCGGGAAGACGATGCAAGCTTTAGATGGGCTACGGGCGGGGTACGGAGACCGGCTCCCAAGCGATAAACGCCCATCGGACTTTGCGGATGTGGTCGAGCATGTAGCGTCCCTGCGGAACGCCCTTGGATCCCGGCTCGCCGGCATGGGGGTTCTCGATCATGTGCTGGGCGATATAGTCGTGCAGGCGGTCAATCTTATCCTCGTTGCCATGCTCGAGCATGCGAGAAAAGTCTGCCACGCCCGCCTCGAGACTATTGAAGGTGTCGCGGCGGGGCGATTCAAAATACGTGACCTGCGGCAGTGCACCCATCTGAATAAGGATGTTAAAGGCGTACACAAAACCATTGCTACAGGTAACCGAGGCGCCGATGGCGTTCATCAGCTGCAGGTCATAACGCGGACTCGAGTTGGCGACCATCGTGACAGCACAACGCCGACGAGCCGTACGATCAAGCTTGGCAAGCGCACCTTTTAGATTGGTCGTCGTAACCGACCGACTGGCAAAGGCAACATCTACCGCTTTCACAACCGGTCCAACCAAATCCCAATCATCATCCCAAGCAAGCTTAAGCGGCGTAATGCGATCCTCGAGCCCATAGCACTCAATACCAGCATCAAGCGTGCCCAACATAGCAGGAGAGAAGTCGGCAGCAATCACGGAATGCCCAGCCTGAGCAAGCGGGATAGCAATCGACCCAGCCCCGCACCCCATATCAAGCACCGACTCACCAGGCTCAAGCGCCAACAGCTTCATAAAGTCCCGGGCATACGGGGCAGTCTCCAATGGCCGAAAATGCCGAGCCCGCTTATCCCACTCAAAAGAATCATCAGTCCGATGTCGAGCGGCCTGCAGACGCATCCATTCGCCATTCCAATCCGCAGAAAGCAGCTCAGAACGAATCAAATCATCAGCCACGGGCCATCCCCCTCACAACAAAAAAGCGACTCCTCCCAAAAGAGAAGCCGCAACCAGCATATATCAGAAAGAACCGATCCAACGCCAAACCGCCGTATCGACCATGTAGTGCAGGAGCGAAGCAACTGCAACCGGGATAGAACTCAACCGAGGTCCCGTTGTGCGGGAGCCCCGGGGAGGGCAAATATATAAGGTCGATCGCGAGTTCCGCACGAGCCGGAGAGCACTTAATGTGCTCTCCGTGCGAGTCAGGACTGTCCGAGCAGGCGACCTTATATATTTGCCCTCCCCGGGGCTCCTCGCCAGTCCCCCTCAGCTAGTTCTTGAGCGAGTTCAGCGGCGCCGGGAAGCGTCCGCCACGGTGGGCAAGCACGGTGCCGGCGTTGGGGTTCACCGGCATGATGGGCGCACGGCCAAACAGACCGCCGTACTCGACACAGTCGCCCACGCCCTTGCCGATAGCGGGAATCACGCGCACGGCCGTGGTCTTATTGTTGATGACGCCGATGGCCATCTCGTCGGCGATAATGCCGGCGATGGTCTCGACCGGGGTGTCGCCGGGGATGGCGATCATGTCCAGGCCGACGGAGCACACGCAGGTCATGGCCTCGAGCTTCTCGAGCGAAAGCGCGCCGGCCTCGACGGCGGCAATCATGCCGGCGTCCTCGGACACGGGGATAAAGGCGCCCGAGAGGCCACCCACGCTGGAGCTGGCCATGACGCCGCCCTTCTTGACGGCATCGTTGAGCATGGCGAGTGCGCAGGTCGTGCCCGGGCCACCGCAGGTGCCAACACCGATGATCTCGAGGATACGCGCGACGGAGTCGCCGATGGCGGGCGTGGGAGCCAGCGACAGGTCGACAATGCCCTTCTCGACATCCAGGCGACGGGCGGCCTCGCGGCTCATGAGCTCGCCGGCACGGGTGATCTTAAAGGCGGTCTGCTTGATCTTCTCGGCGACTTCCATCATCGATGCGGAATCGGGCAGGGTCTCCAGGGCTGCGGCCATAACGCCGGGGCCCGAGACGCCTACGTTGATGACGGCGTCGGCCTCGCCACCGCCGTGGACGGCGCCCCCGCCATAAACGGGGAGTCCTCGACCATATTGGCAAAGCAGACAAACTTGGAAGCGCCGACGGAATCCTGGTCGGCCGTGAGTTTGGCGGCATCGATGATGGTCTGGGCGGCCATAAGCACGGCGTCCATATTGATGCCGGCACGCAGGCTGGCGACGTTGACGCTGGAGCAGACGCGGCTCGTGGTGGCGAGCGCCTGGGGGATGGACTGGATGACGCGGCGGTCGGCGTCGCCGATGCCCTTCTGGACGAGTGCGGAGAAGCCGCCCAGGTAATCGATGCCGAGCGTCTCGGCCGCGCGGTCGAGGGCATGCGCGATGGGGGTGAGGTCCTCATTCTTGCAGCACGCGGCGATCTGCGCCACCGGGGTGACGGAGACGCGCTTGTTGACGATGGGGATACCGTACTCGCGCTCAAGGTTCTCGGCTGTCTCGACCAGGTGCTCAGCCGTGTGCGTCACGTGGTCGTAGATCTTCGTGCACATGCGGTCGAGGTTCTCGTCGCCGCAACCCATGAGCGAAACACCCATGGTGATGGTCCTGATGTCGAGGTTCTGCTCCTCAACCATGCCGCGGGTTTCCGCGATTTCTGCGGGCGTGATCGCCATCCTTGCGCTCCTATCTGCCAAAACGAGCATAGTCTTGTCTATTCTAACGTGCCGCACGTGCCAAGTGGCGCGTGCGGCACGTTTTGGTGCTCGGTTGTTTCCGTTGTGTTACTGCCCAAAGACCTCTTCGGCGATGCGTGCGCTCTCGGCGGCGTCCTTGGCGTAGTAGTCCGCGCCGATCTGCTTTGCGTATTCGGGGGTGAGCACGGCGCCGCCCACGATGATCTTGACGCCCGGCACCTCGGCATGAAGCAGCTTGATGGTTTCCTCCATGGCGACGACCGTGGTGGTCATAAGCGCCGAGAGGCCGACGAGCTTGATGTCGCGCTCCTGTACGGTCCTGAGCACCTCCTGCGGGTCGACGTCACGGCCTAGGTCAAAGACGGTATAGCCGTAGTTATCGAGCAGCATTTTGACGATGTTCTTGCCGATGTCGTGGATGTCGCCCTTGACGGTGGCCACGCAGATCTTGCCCTTGTCGGCAATCTCGCCGGCGGGCATCAGGCGCTTGATGGTGTCGAAGCCCACACGCGCGGCCTCGGCCGAGGCCATGAGCTGCGGCAAGAAGAACTTGCCCTGGTCAAAGAGGACGCCAACCTCGTCGAGGGCGGGGATAAAGTGGTTGTTGATGAGGTCCATGGCGTCGTGATCTGCCAGCAGACGCTCGGTCTCGGCCGCGATTTCGCCCTTGCGGCCCGAGACGACCATGTGGCGGATGGGGTCGTCGTTGCCGTCGGTGCCAGCAGCGGGCACAGTGTCGGTCGATACTGCCTGAGCCGCCGCCGGGTTCGCGGCGATCTTGTACGGATCGGTCCAGCCGGCGTAGCGCTCGATGTATCCGGTCGAGCCCTCGTCCTCAACGCTCAGGACGCGATAGCTGTAGACGGTATCCATAAAGCGCTTGGAACCCGGGTTCATGATGGGGGCATCCAGACCTGCACCAAAGGCGGCGGCCAAAAAGACCGAGCCCAGCAGCGGCCGCGCGGGCAGGCCAAAGCTGATGTTCGATACGCCGAGTGCACATTTGACGCCCAGACGCTCCTTGCACATAGACATGGCACGTAGAATCTGCTCAGCCTGGCGCTGGTTGGTCGAGGCGGTCATGACCAGGCAGTCAATGAGGATGCGGTCCGGGCCGATGCCATAGCGGGCGGCCTCGGCCACGATGCGCTCGGCGATGGCATAGCGTGCCTTGGCGGTATCCGGGATGCCGCCTTCGTCGAGCGTGAGGCCGACAACGTTGGTGCCGTAGTGGGCGACCAGGGGGAAGATCTCGTCCATGATCTGCTGTTTGCCATTGACCGAGTTGATGATGGGCTTGCCGGCGTAGCGGCGCACGGCGGCCTCGACGGCGGCGGGGTCGGTGGAGTCGATCTGCAGCGGCAGCAGCGTGGAGCCTTGGAGCTGTTCGGTTGCCTGTTGGATGATCTTGACCTCGTCGATCTCGGGCAAGCCCACGTTGACGTCCAGGATGTCGGCGCCCTGCTCCTGCTGGCTGATGCCCTGACTCACGACATAGTCCAGGTCGCCGTCGCGCAGGGCCTGCTGCAGGCGCTTTTTGCCGGTGGGATTGATGCGCTCGCCGATGACGGCGATCTTGTGGCCGTCGCAGGGGAGGTCCACGACCGTCTGGGCGCTCGTGACCGACATGCTGGGCTTGCGGTGGCGCGGGCTGGGCGTGTGGTTGTCGATAAGCGTGCGCAAGGCCGCCATATGCGCGGGCGTGGTACCGCAGCAGCCGCCGACGACGCTCACACCGTCGGCGATCATGCCGGCGACGGCCTCGGCGTACTCGGGGGCTTGGATGTCAAAGACGGTATTGCCGTTGTCGTCCACGCGGGGCAGTCCCGCGTTGGCCTGCACCATGATGGGCTTGTCGGTAACGGTGAGCATGCGCGTGGCGAGTCCTCGGAGCTCAGCCGGGCCCTGGCTGCAGTTGATGCCCAGGACGTCGGCGCCGATGGCGTCGAGGGTGATGGCGGCGACCTCGGGGCTCGTGCCCAAGAAGGTGCGGCCGTCTTCCTCAAAGGTCATGGTGGCAAAGACGGGCAGGTCGGAGTTCTCGCGACAGGCGAGGACGGCGGCCTTGATCTCGGCCAGGTCGGTCATAGTCTCGATAATAAAGAGGTCCACACCCGCATCGACGCCGGCGCGCACCTCCTCGGCAAAGAGGTCGTAGGCCTCGTCAAAGCTGAGGGTGCCCAGGGGGCGCAGCAGGGCCCCGATGGGGCCGATATCGCCGGCGACGTAGCGGGCGCCGGCCTCGCGGGCGCAGGTGATTGCCGCAGCAAAGACGTCTGCCACGGTGGCGGCGCCGTCGAGCTTGTGGGCGTTGGCGCCAAAGGTGTTGGCGGTGATCACGTCACAGCCGGCCTCGACGTACTGACGCTGAATATCGGTAATGACCTGGGGCTCCTCAAAGTTGAGCAACTCGGGCAGGGCGCCGGCCTTCATGCCGGCCGCCTGCAGCATGGTGCCCATGCCGCCGTCGAACAGCAGGTGTTCCGTGCCCTCGATGGCGGCGCGCAGGCGATCGTCCTTAATGCGAAGGTCGTCGATCGTGCGCGTTTTGTACGCGGCACCGTTGCAGCGCGCAGCATTGACAGGTGCCGCCAGCGCGGCACCGTCCAGATCATGAGTGATAAGCGGAGTAAACATCAATGAGCTCCTAATGGCTGGAATAGCAGGTGGTGTGGGCGGCGCGGAAGCGGCAGTGCTCACGCATGCGGCAGATATTGCAGGTGGGGCGACTCTGGGCGTCGTGGACTTCGCCGTCAAACAGGCCGATCACCGCGGTCACGCTCTTGGTGGGCATGAGCAGGCTGGTGGGGGTGACGGTAAGTCCAATGAGGCGCGTGGCGTTGAGTGCATCCACGATCGAGCGCTGGGCAGAGAGCGGGCAGTCGCCATAGCCGGGACTGAAGCGCCAGTTGCCGGCGAGCCCGTGTGCAGCGGCCGCAGCCTTGACCTGCTGGTCCATCTGCTCGACGGCTGCTTCTACATAGGCAGAGCATGCGGCGTCGAGCACGGCGCCTTCCAGGGGTTGCTGGGTTCCGGTGGTTCGCAGACGGCGTTCGGCAGACATCCCGAGGGTACATGCCATGAGCGCCGCCAGACGGGCGTCCTTAAGGTGGCGATAGATATCACGACCCCGCAGCTCAACATTGGTGCCAACCAAGCGGATGCAGGGCTCGCCCTGCTCGTCAACGCCCGTGGCATCGACGGCAAACATGCGTCGCACGCCGCGGGGCTCGATATCCAGCTCTAGGCGCTCGACCACAAACTCAATTCGTCGTGACAGCTCGGGCTCAATCTGCTGGCCGCCGTAGCCCAGATACCGCAGCATCTCGGCACGGTCGACACGAGGGTGGTGGGCGGCGTCGATACGGTAAAGCGCCGGCGACGCAAGGTCGGCCGGCACTTCAACAACGGTTGTATCGACGTGCGGTTTTTCCATTACCCCAGGCGCTCCATAATGGTCGCGGCGATTGCAGGACGGTTCATAGTGTACAGGTGCAGACCGTCGGCACCGTGCTCCTTAAGGTCGCAAAGCTGACGAGCAGCATAATCTACACCGGCTGCCTGCAGGCTCTCGGGGTCGTTCTCGTACTTGGCGAGGATCTTGATGACGGGGGAGGGCAGCGACGCGCCGCACATAAAGACCATGCGGCTGATTTGCGACTTGCCCATAAACGGCATGATGCCCGCGGTAATGGGCACGGTGATGCCGGCCTTGTCGGCAAGCTCGCGGAAGCGATAGAAGCACTCGTTATCAAAGAAGAGCTGTGTCACAAAGAAGCTTGCGCCGGCATCTTGCTTTTGCTTGAGGTGCTCGACCGAGAGGTTGAGATCCTCGCAGGCAATGTGGCCCTCGGGGTAGGCTGCGGCGCCCACACAAAAGCCGGCGTCGACGAGCTCGGGGATGAGGTCGCGGGCGTAGGCGTAGTCCGAGGCGGGCTTGTCGTCCTCAGTCGCGCCAGCGGGAAGATCACCACGCAGGGCCAGGATGTTTTCAACGCCGGCGGTGCGATACTCGTCAATCTTGGCGGCGATGTCGGCGTGGGTGCGGCCCACGCAGGTGAGATGCGCTACCGAGGGCGTATCGAATTCGCTCGAAATCATATGCGCGATGGGGGCGGTGGTGGCACCGTTACCCGAGCCGCCGGCCGAGCAGGTGACCGAGACAAAGCTCGGCGAAAGCTTGCACAGATTGCCTGCCACTTCGCGAGCCGTGTCGAGGGTTAGCTCGCCCTTGGGCGGGAACATCTCAAACGAAACGGGTGCGGTGCCCTGGGATGCTGCCTGCTTAAAAACCTCGTCGACGCGCATATCGTGCTCCTTTGGATGCCTGGGTGCGATGTTTTGTTGCAAGGATTCTACAGCACCACTGCGCTAAGGCGGAGTTTCTCTCGCTATTTGGGGATACCAATCGAAAATGCTTCGCTATCGGCATTTCCTATAACAGGGTAGTCAATCTAAGATGGGGCTATATTGAATGGTATTTGATGCGAAATACCAGTTAAGAAAGCCCCGCCCCAAATTGACTACCCTTAAATCATGGGGAGAGGTCTGCAATTTATACAGTTGATTGGCCATTAAGGGCGGCAACGCCGCTGTGATGCGGTAACCTCATTGATTGGTTTCGCGACAGCAACATAACGGTAATGTCGCGGAAACACGGCGAGTCTAAGCTATGACTCGTTCGTTAGTAATCAACACCGCATCTCACGCGGTGCCGATACGAAGGGAGTTCCGTATGGCCGAACTTACTGACCGCTTCGGGACCATGGTGTTCTCTGAGGAAGTCATGAAGGACTACCTCCCCAAGGACATTTGGAAGCGCCTTGCTGCAACCCTCGAGGACGGTGAGCCGCTCGACCTGGATGTGGCCAACGCCGTTGCCCACGCCATGAAGGTCTGGGCCATCTCCAAGGGCGCGACGCACTACGCGCACTGGTTCCAGCCGCTTTCGGGCATTACTTCCGAGAAGCACGACAGCTTCCTCGAGCCCAACCACGACGGCACCGCCATTACCAAGTTTACGGGCAAGAACCTCATCCAGGGCGAGCCGGACGCCTCCAGCTTCCCCAACGGCGGCCTGCGCGCCACCTTCGAGGCCCGTGGCTACACCGCCTGGGATCCCACCAGCCCCGCTTTTATCAAGGACGATGTCCTGTGCATCCCTACGGCTTTCTGCTCCTACACGGGCGAGGCCCTGGACAAGAAGACCCCGCTGCTGCGCTCCATGACCGCGCTCTCGCGTGAGTCCAAGCGCGTTTTGGCGCTGTTTGGTAAGACCTCCAAGAAGGTCGTTCCTTCCGTGGGCGATGAGCAGGAGTACTTCCTGATCAAGAAGGACGCTTACCGCAAGCGCAGGGACCTGGTCATCACCGGCCGCACCCTCTTTGGTGCTGCTCCCTGCAAGGGCCAGGAGCTCGAGGAGCACTACTTTGGCGCTATCCGCCCCACCGTCTCGGCCTATATGAAGGACCTGGACGATGAGCTGTGGGCGCTTGGTATTCCCGCCAAGACCAAGCACAACGAGGTCGCTCCCTGCCAGCACGAGCTCGCCCCCGTCTATGGCGAGGTCAACGAGGCCATCGACCAGAATCTGGTCATGATGGAGAAGATGAAGCTCATCGCCTCCCGTCACGACTTGGTCTGCCTGCTGCACGAGAAGCCCTTCGAGGGCATCAACGGTTCGGGCAAGCACAACAACTGGTCGCTTGGCACCGAGTCCGAGAACCTGCTCGACCCGGGCGACACCCCGCTCGACAACCTGCAGTTCATCGTCTTCCTCACCGCGGTGATCGAGGCCGTCGATAACTATCAGGAGCTCTTGCGTGCCTCCGTTGCCTCGGCCGGCAACGATCATCGTCTGGGCGCCAACGAGGCTCCTCCGGCGATTATGTCCATCTTCCTGGGCGACCAGCTTACCGAGGTCGTCGAGAAGATTATCGATGGCAAGGCTTCCGTCCATGCCACGCGCGGCGTGCTCGACTTGGGTGCCGATACCCTGCCCAAGCTGATGCAGGACAACACCGACCGCAACCGCACCTCCCCGTTCGCCTTCACCGGCAACAAGTTCGAGTTCCGTGCCTGCGGCTCCGAGCAGAACGTCTCCGACTCCAATCTGGTGCTCGATGCCGCCGTGGCCAAGTCGCTCAAGTCCTTCGCCGACGCACTCGAGGGTACGCCCGAGGATAAGTTCCAGGACGCCGCGCTCGAGTACTGCAAGAAGGTGCTGACCGATCACCAGCGCATCCTGTTCTCCGGCGACGGTTACTCCGACGAGTGGCCCATTGAGGCCGAGAAGCGCGGCCTTGCCAACAACAAGACCACGGCCGACGCCCTGCCCGCCTTTGTTTCCGATAAGGCTATCGCGCTCTTTGAGGAGACGGGCGTCCTGACTAAGGCCGAGGCCCAGTGCCGTTACGACTGTAAGCTCGAGAAGTACAACAAGCTCATGAACATCGAGGCCACCACGATGGTTCGCGAGGCGCGTCGTACCTATCGCCCGGTCATTACCGCCTACGCCACCAAGGTCGCTAAGGGCCTTGAGACTATTCGTGCCGCCGGTGCTGAGGCCGCCATGCAGTGCGAGCAGAACACGCTCAACAAGCTCTGCAACGGCATCACCGCCATCAACGACTCTATCAAGGCGCTCGACGCCGTGCATCAGAAGGCCGAGGCTCTCGATGGTCAGGAGCAGGCCAATGTGTACGCACACGAGGTCGTTCCCGCTATGGATACGCTGCGCGCCGCCGTGGATGCCATGGAGGAGATCGTGGCCGCCGACTACTGGCCGGTCCCGACCTACGACGACATCCTGTTCTATGTGTAACAGACGCGTTTGATTTTGCGCTCGAAGGGGTCTCGCCTGTGCGAGGC
>USQE01000009.1 GCA_900556675.1 uncultured Collinsella sp. | reverse complement strand
GGGAGGCGGCCGCCGAGATCTTCTCGCGCACCGCCAACGGCTGCGGGCACCGGCAGATAGCGATGTGCCTCAGGGCGGAAGAGGGGGCCGTGATAGCCGACAAGACCGTGCTCAAGATGATGCGCGAGATGGGGATTCGCTGCGGCATCAGACGCGAGACGGCCTACCACAGGTACAACTCGTACAGGGGCGTCGTCGGCAGAACGTTCGAGAACGTGATCGCGAGGGATTTCGACGCCGGGGCCCCGTGGCAGAAGCTGGGGACGGACGTCACCGAGTTCAAGGTGGCTGGCGGTAAGGCCTACTGGGCCCCGACGCTGGACTTCTGCACCAAGGAGATCGTGGCGAGCGACATATCGACCACGCCCGACATGGCCCAGCAGGTGAGGATGCTCGACGAGCTGCTGTCCAAGATCCCCGAGGGCGTCGCCCCGACCATGCACTCGGACCGGGGCTGGCAGTACCAGCACGCCTCGTACACATCCAGGCTCGAGGCCGCCGGCATCGTCCAGAGCATGTCCAGGAAGGCGAACTGCATCGACAATGCCGCCACCGAGCAGCTCTTCGGCCACGTCAAGGACGAGTTCTACAGGGGCCGCGAGTGGAAGACGTTCGAGGATTTCAAACGCGACCTGGAGGAATACATAGTCCACTGGAACACGAGCCGGAGGCAGGTAAGATTGAAGGGCCTGACCCCGGAGGAGTACCGGAATCAGGCCCTTGCGGTCTAGTCGCTATTTAGGGCGTCCAAGATTTGGGGCGCAGTTCAGTTTGCGGCAGGGCTTTTGGAAGGGGACTTGGTTGTGAGGGCTCGTTAGACGAGCTTGGCCTCGAGCTCGGCGATGCGCTTGTAGGCATCGATGGTAAAGCGGGCCTGCTTCTCCAGGATCATAGTGGTCATGAGAGTGTCCTGAGCGTGAGCCATGATGAAGGTCATCTCCATCTCGCCACCGCCGGCCTCCTGCGAAAGCAGCTTGGTCTGCGTGTCGTGGGCACCGATGAGCGCATCGCTGGCATCCTTGTGCAGCTGCTCGGCCTTCTCAAAGTCACCCTCGCGAGCAGCATCGAGCGCTGCAAGCAGATCGGTCTGGGCGTCACCTGCGTATGCGACGATCTCGAATCCAACCATCGAGATTTCTTCTTTGGTTGCCATGTTGCGTTCCTTTCACATATGAACCAATGGAGAGCATCGCGTCCGGGCATACGCGCTGCGTTGTGTATGACAGAAACAATAACATTCAAACAAAAAAGAACAGCGCAAAACGTAATTTCGAGCTATGAACGGTCACTTTTCGACCGTGAACGGTTTTTAAACCAATTTAAACAATATCGAACACAATTAGCGGAAACCCAAACAGACCCGCGCCCTAGCGTACATCGCGCACCGTATCGCCCTCGACGAGCTCGCCCGGAAACAGCATGTGCTCCACACCGGGCGCAACGCCCTCGGCGCCGGCAATCTTGTCGACCGCCCACATGCCGACGCGCTTGTTGTCAAAGCGCACCGTGGTCAGGCGACGGTCGGGCACGATATCGCCCAGGCTATCGTCAACACCCACCACGCTCACGTCCTGGGGCACGCACTTCCCGCGTGACTCGAGCCCACGGATGCAGCCGTAGGCCATGGCGTCGTTGGAGGCATAAATGGCCGTGCAGGTCGGATCATCCGCAAGCACCTGGCCGGCAGCATATCCACTCTGCGCCGTCCAGTCGCCGCGCACGAGCTGCGGGGGCTCAATGCCATGCGCACGCAATGTCTCACGCCAGCCTTCCTCGCGCCGCATGCCCGAAAGCGAGCGCTCGGGGCACGAGATAAAGTGCACGGTCTTGTGTCCCTGCCCCAGCAAGTACTCGACCACTTGGCGTGAACAATCGAACTGATCGTTATCGACCGTCGAGCACAACGGGTGCTCCAGCATGGTAACGAGCACTGTCTGCATACCGGGCAGCGGTTCAAAGGTTCCAAAGTCCGCCGGCATGCGGTTCATGATTACAACCATACCGTCCACCGGCAGTGCACTCATACGCGACGATGCGCTCTCGAGGGTATACGGATGCCCGTCTACTTTAGTGAGGGTGATGGCATAGCCGTGCTTATCGGCGGCGGCGGCAAAGCCCTCCATGCGGTCGAGGTTGCCGGTACCGGTAATGTTGAACATGGCAACGCCGACGGTCTTAAACTTGCCACGGCGCAGCGATCGACCGGCAAAATTGGGGCGATACCCCAGCTCGCGCATGGCGGCACGCACGCGTTCCTTGGTCTCGGGGCGCACGCTGGGCGAATCGTGCACCGTACGCGAGACTGTCTGCTCCGAGACGCCCGCGAGGCGCGCTACGTCTTTGACGGATACCGATTTTTTAACAGCGGCCATAGGTCGATCTTTCTATGTCAACGATGCCATTGGTGGCACCTTGCGCAGTCATTTTTAACGCCTTCAAGTATATCCAACGCCTCCCCCACCATACGCTCACCACCCAAAACCTACCGTTCACCGACATTTTTGCTTCCCCGAACGGCTTTTAGCGCCCAAATGTTAACGTTGCCATTGTGCAAACACAGAGCCACCGGGCGGCTCAAACGTTTACGCGTAAGGAATCGACGGTTCGCAGGCACAGGAACCACCGGTTCGCTTCTTTTTTTGTGTCACAAAATGGCAACGTCAACATTTTGGCAACCGAATGTCAAAAGCTACCATCGTTGCTAACCCACCGACTCTTAGGAGCTTTGCATGGAGCAACTCATCGCCATCATCGAAAAGGGCCAGCCCTTTTTCAACGCGATCGCCCGCAACAAGTACCTCAAGGCGATCCGCGACGGCTTTATCTCCGTCATCCCCATCATCATCTTCTCGTCCATCTTCTGCCTGGTAGCCTCGGTCCCCAACATCTGGGGTTTCTACTGGCCCGATGACATCAACAACGCCCTGTGGAAGTGCTACAACTACTCCATGGGCATCCTGGCCATCGCCTGCGCCGCCACCACGGCCAAGCACTTCGCCGACGCTCAGAACCGCGATCTGCCCAAGAACAACCAGATCAACTTCATCTCGTGCATGTGCGCGGCCATCATCGGCTTCTTGCTCCTTTCGAGCGACACCATCGACACGGACGCCGCCAGCGGCTTCAACACCACCTACCTTGGTTCCAAGGGCCTGCTGACCGCTTTCATCGCTGCGTTTGTGACTGGCATCATCTACAAGTTCTTTATCAAGCGCAACATCACCGTCAAGATGCCCGAGCAGGTTCCGCCCAACATCTCGCAGACCTTCAAGGACATCATCCCCTTCTCCGTCTGCATCACCGTCTTTTGGGTTTTTGACATCGTCTTCCGCGCTGCTTTTGGCTTCTGCTTTGCCCAGGGCGTCATCCAGGTGTTCCAGCCCCTGTTCACCGTTGCCGATGGCTACATCGGCCTCGCTGTGATCTACGGCGCCATGAGCCTGTTCTGGTTCGTGGGCGTCCACGGCCCCTCGATCGTCGAGCCCGCCATCGCCGCCGCCCTCGTTGCCAACATGACCGACAACCTGGCTGCGTTCCAGGCTGGCCAGCACGCTTCCGCTGTCCTGACCCAGGGTGCCCAGTACTTCGTCGTCTGCATGGGCGGCACCGGCGCCACGCTCGTCCTGGTCTTTATGTTCTGCTTCCTGGCCAAGTCCCAGGAGATGCGCGCCGTCGGTAAGGCCGCTATCGTTCCCGTGTGCTTTGCCGTCAACGAGCCGCTGCTGTTCGCCGCACCCATCGTGCTCAACCCCGTCTTCTTTGTCCCGTTTGTCTTTGCCCCGATCGCCAACATCTGGATCCTCAAGATCTTTATCGACTTCTTGGGCATGAACGGCTTTATGTACACCCTGCCTTGGACCGTCCCCGGCCCCATCGGCACCATCATGGGCCTGGGCTTCCAGCCGCTCGCCTTTGTGATGCTCGCCCTTATCCTGGTCGTCGACTTCGTTCTGTACTACCCGTTCTTCCGAGCCTATGACGCCCAGAAGTGCGCCGAGGAGGCCGAGATCTCCCAGGAGGAGCTCGCCGCCAAGAACGCCGAGAAGGCCGCCAAGCTTAACGATGCCTTCCAGGGCAAGGCCGATGCCAAGAGCGTTGCCGCCGGCGCTGCTGCCGAGGCCGTGAAGTCCGACGTCGCTCCCGCCGCCACCGAGGCAACGACCGCCAGCGACCTCAACGGCAAGCGCGTGCTCGTGCTCTGCCAGGGCGGCGGTACTTCGGGCCTTCTCGCCAACGCGCTGGCCAAGGCTGCCAAAGAGCGCGGCATCAATCTTGAGACCGCTGCCGAGGCCTATGGCAACCACGTTGACATGCTCCCCGACTTTGACCTGGTCGTCCTGGCCCCGCAGGCTGCCAGCTACCTGGCCGACCTGCAGAAGGACTGCGAGCGCGTGGGCAACAAGTGCGTCGCCTGCCGTGGTAAGCAGTACATCGAGCTCTCCCAGAACGGCGACAAGTCTCTCGCCTTCGTCGCCGAACAACTTTCGAAGTAAGTAACGCTCAGGGCCAGCCGACCATCCACAGCCGGCTGGCCCTTCGATTTAGACGATTGGATCATCATGTCCGTTAGCCCCGCTAGCGTCACCAACCCGCCCGCGCAGTTTCCCGAGGACTTTGTCTTTGGCGGCGCCACTGCTGCCTACCAGGTAGAGGGCGAGACCCGCACTCACGGTAAGGGCAAGGTTGCCTGGGACGACTTCCTGGAGGCCCAGGGCCGTTTCTCCCCCGATCCCGCTTCGGACTTCTACAACCAGTACCCCGTCGATTTGGAGCTGTGCGAGGAGTTTGGCATCAACGGCATTCGCCTCTCCATCGCCTGGAGCCGCATCTTCCCCAACGGTATCGGTGAGATTAACCCCGAGGGTGTCCAGTTCTATCACGATCTCTTCGCCGAATGCCACAAGCACCACGTTGAGCCGTTTGTCACGCTGCATCACTTCGATACGCCGCTGTCCCTCTTTGAGAAGGGCGACTTCCTCAACCGCGAGACCATCGACGCCTTTGTGGACTTTGCCACCTTCTGCTTTAAGGAGTACGCCGACCAGGTGACCTACTGGTTCACCTTTAACGAGATCTGGGCCGACGCCTCCAACACCTACATCGAGGGCACCTTCCCCGGTGGCGTTAAGGCGCATCTGGCCGAGGCCTTCCAGTGCGAGCACAACATGATGCTCGCCCACGCCAAGGCAGTACTGGCCTTCCACAACGGCGGTTTTAAGGGCAAGATCGGCGTCATTCAGTCGCTGGAGTTTAAGTATCCGCTCAACGAGAACGACCCCGCCGACATCAAGGCCGCCAACAACGAGCACGTGCTGCAGAACCAGTTCTTGCTCGACGCCACCTTCCGCGGCGACTACGCGCCCGACACCCTCGAGTGCGCCAACCGCTTGGCTGCCGTCTCGGGCGGCACCATCGAGATCCTGGACGAGGACCTCGAGATTATGCGCGAAGCCGCGCTCTACAACGACTACCTGGGCGTTAACAACTACCAGTGCCGCTTCTTGAAGGCTTACGACGGCGAGAACGACCTGCACCACAACGGTACGGGCGAGAAGGGCACTGGCCGCTGGCGCGTTAAGGGTATTGGCGAGCATGTGAACAAGCCCGGCATCCCCACCACCGACTGGGACTGGATCATCTATCCCGAGGGTCTGTTCGATCTGCTCGTCTACATTAAGCAGCGCTACCCCAACTACAAGCAGATCTTCATCACCGAGAACGGCATGGGCTACAAGGACCCCTACAAGGACGGTTTTGTGGACGACCAGCCGCGCATCGACTACATCGAGCAGCACCTGCGCTGGTTGCTCAAGGCCATGGAGGTGGGTGTCAACGTGGGCGGCTACTTCCTGTGGAGCCTGCAGGATCAGTTCTCCTGGACCAATGGCTACAACAAGCGTTACGGCTTCTTCTACGTTGACTTTGAAACCCAGAAGCGCACGCCCAAGGCAAGCGCATACTGGTATAAACACGTGGCGCAGACCCGTCGTCTGGACTAGCGGCTGGCGGGGGCGCCTGCCCACATAACCTGTCCCCATTTCTCAGCCGGGGGCGGCACGTCACACGGCGCGCCGCCCCCAGTCTTTTGTTTTTGTTCGGCCTGGGGGCCGTTTGTCTCAATCTGTAACATCTAGCCGAGTTTTTGGGTCCTACCTGTTACAGATTGAGACGAACAGGATTGCTCTTTCCGAAGAATCTAAATCTGTAACACGTAGCCCGCTTTTGACCGTCTACCTGTTACAAATCGAGACAAACGGAGTAGGACCTAACCCCGTATGTCCCTAACAGTCGAGCGTTCGACCAGCGTACTCGGCACATGAATCGCCTCGATAGACGAGCTCTCTCCAATCGCCGCCTCAAACGCAAGCTTACCGACACCGCGCAAATCAAATCGCAGCGTCGTCAGCCGATTGTGAGGAACAAGTCCCTCGAGTGCGTCGTCGATACCAACCACGCTCACGTCGTCGGGCACGGACAGGCCCGCGTTCTCGAGCGCGGCGATAACGCCCAGCGCCATCTGGTCATTTGCCGCAAGCACGGCAGTCGGCGCCTGCGACCCGCCGGCAAGCACCTCGGCCGCAATCCGCTCGCCCATGGCGTACCCACTGTCCGCACTCCAATCGCCACGCAGCATCGGAGCGGCATCGACATGAGCACGACCCAGCGTATCGCGCCAACCGGCCTCACGAAAACGCGAGGAAATCGAGTTTTCCGGACCCGCCACAAACCGCATATTCGAGTGACCATGTTCCAGCAGATAATTGGTCAACAGCTCGCACGAACCATACTGGTCGGAGTCGATCGTCGTGCAGCGCGGATGCGCATACATGGACAGGATGACCGTTCGCACTCCCGGCTGGGGAACAAACTCCTCAAAATCGGGAGCCATGCGGTTCATGTTGAGAATCATGCCGTCGACGGGTCGCTCGACCATGCGGCGCGAGGCATCGGCAAGTGCATAGGGCTTGTCGCCGCCCATCTCGATCATAGTGACGGCAAAATCGTGCTCGCGCGCCGCTTGCATGATACCCTCGAGCGTCGCCAGGTTACCGACACGTGTGATGTTGTACATGCACAGGCCAATAGAACGATACGACCCGCCGCGCAACGCCGCTCCAGCAAAATTGGGACGAAAGCCCAGCTCTTCCATGGCGGCCAGCACACGCTTGCGCGTCTTTTCCGTCACGTTGGGCATACCGTTGACCACGCGAGACACAGTCTGGCGGCTCACGCCAGCGAGCGCCGCAACCTCTGCCGCGCTCGCCGAACGACCATTCCTTGTCTGCTGATCCATGCCTTCCACGCTAACCTGCTTCCCAACTATTCCCCGCGCCCATGGCGCATCGTACATACATTGATAACGTGCTCATGATACCCGAGCCATATACCACAACATGAAAACTTCTGTCAATCAAAACCGCTTACCGAACAAATACAACCGTTCGCGGCTGTTTGAAGTTGTTTTGTTTCTATACATCCCAGCCGGATGTTAACGTGCTCATTGTCAAATGTTCACGTGCTCATTTTGGTTCTAATCATTTTAAGATAGTGTTTATCGGGCTTTTTCACCGCTGAACGCTAACCATGGAGCCTCCTGAGCGCAAACGCACAATATCGAACAGCGAGACGAGAGGGTGTATGCATATGTCTTTGCTAAACCGCGTACAGCAGCTGCCGAAGGGCTTTGTTTGGGGCGCCGCAACCGCCGCGTACCAAACGGAAGGTTCCACGAAGGTGGCAGGCAAGGGTAAGACCATGTGGGACGATTACCTTGTCGCCCAGGGTCGCTTTTTGCCCGACCCGGCCAGTGATTTCTACAACCGCTACGAGGAGGATATCCGCCTTTCTTCCGAGCATGGACTCAACGCCATCCGTGTGTCCATCGCCTGGACCCGCATCTTCCCCAACGGCGACGATGCCGAGCCCCTCGCCGAGGGCGTTAAGCACTACCACGAGCTGTTCGCCTGCTGCAAAAAGTATGGCGTCGAGCCCTATGTGTCCCTGCATCACTTTGACTCCCCCGCCGCCCTGTTCAACCAGGGCGACTGGCTCAACCGCAAGACCGTCGACGCCTATGTGCGCTATGCCGAGTTCTGCTTCCGCGAGTTCCGCGAGGTCAAGAATTGGTTCACCATCAACGAGCTCATCAGCCTCTCGCACTCCCAATACATCCAAGGCAACTTCCCGCCCAACCATCACTTTGATGTGACGAGCGGCATCCAGAGCCAGCACAACGAGCTCGTTGCCCACGCCCGCGCCGTCAACCTGTATAAGGATCTTGACGAGACCGAGCACCTGGGCGGACGCATTGGCATGGTCAACGTCCTGACGCCGGCATATCCTGCCACAGACTCGCCCGCCGACCAGCACGCCGCCGACCTGTACAACGCCTTCTACACCGACTTCATCATGGACGGCGCCTTCCTGGGTCACTACTCCGCGCGCACCCTCTCACTCATCAACGAGATTCTGCGTGCCAACAACGCCACGCTTACGGTTGAGGACAGCGACATGGAGGAGCTCGCCAAGGCGGCGCCCCGCAACGATATGTTCGGCCTCAACTACTATCAGTCGGCGTTTATCGCCGCCTACGATGGCGAGTCCACCAACAGCTTTAACGGCACCGGAGACAAGGGCACCTCGTGCTTTAAGTTTAAGGGCGTCGGGCAGCAGGTCGATATGCCGGGTATCCCCACCACCGACTGGGATTGGCTCATCTACCCGCAAGGCCTCTACGACACGCTCAAGCACATCAGCGCCACCTATCCCAACCTCCCCGTCATCTATATCACCGAAAACGGCCTGGGCCACAAGGACCCCGAGCCCGACGCAAACGGCATCGTCGCCGATCCCGAGCGCATCGACTTTGTCGACCAGCACATGGAGAAGGTGCTCCGGGCGCGCGCCGAGGGCGTCGACGTCCAGGGCTACTTTATCTGGAGCCTGCAGGACCAGTTCTCGTGGGCCAACGGCTATAACAAGCGCTACGGCCTGTTCTACATCGACTTCGACACGCAAAAACGCTACATCAAGCAGTCGGCACTCTGGTACAAGGAGCTCGCCGACACTATGGCGGACGCGCAGTAGCGCATCGCCTCGCTTTCCCCCGAGAGGGGAGCGGCCCTATGCGATACAAACCCAGCCGCTCCCCTCTCTCCCCCTGGGACCGACCCCGCCTGCACCCGGGCTTTTAGCAAGCGGGAGACCATATAGGTTTTCAACGTCCATGCCATTAAGATTTCATGCAAAGAGGAGCGTGAACTATGGAATCGATCGTTAAGTTCTTGGAGAAAGGTCAGCCGTACTTCGACAAGGTCTCTAAGAACATCTACCTTCAGGCCATTAAAGACGGCTTTTTGGCAGCAATGCCCATCATCCTGTCTTCTTCTGTCTTCCTGCTTATTTCGACCCTGCCGGGCGTTGTCGCCACGGTCGGCGGCTTTACGCTGCCCGACTGGTGGAACGTCGACGTCGTGAACTTCTGCAACAAGGTTTACAACTTCACGATGGGCGTCGTGGGCATCATGGTCGCCGGCACCACCGCAAGCGCGCTGACCGGCTCCAAGAACCGCCGCATGCCTGCCGGCAAGGCCATCAACGCCACGAGCACCATGGTCGCCGCCATGTGCGCTATGCTCATCTTGGCCGTTACCCAGACGAGTGCCAAGATCGACGGCGCCGATGTCTCGGTGTTCTTTACCGACAACATGGGCACCAAGGGCCTACTGAGCTCCTTTGTCGCCGCATTTGCCACGGTCAACATCTATGCCTTCTGCATTAAGCGAGACATCACCATCAAGCTGCCCAAAGAAGTCCCCGGCGCCATCGCCCAGAACTTCCGCGACATCTTCGCCTTCAGCTTCTCCATCCTGTTTGTCGCCGTCATCGACGTTATCTGCCGCACCTGCTTGGCCGTCCCGTTTGCCAACGTCATCTCCACGCTGGTGAGCCCGCTGTTCGCCGCTGCCGATTCCTACGCCGGCCTCGCCCTCATCTGGTTCATGATCCCGCTGTTCTGGTTCATGGGCATCCACGGCCCCTCGGTCGTTAAGCCTGCCCTCAACGCCGCGCTGTTTGGCAACATCACCACCAACCTCGCCACGCTGCAGGCCGGCGGTCACCCCGCCCTCGCCCTGACCGAGAACTTCGGTAACTACATCGGCGAACTCGGCGGCACCGGCGCCACGTTCATTGTCCCGATCATCTTCCTGCTCTTTATGCGCTCCAAGCAGCTCAAGGCCGTCGGCAAAGCCTCTGTCGTACCCGTGATGTTCGCCGTCAACGAACCGCTGCTGTTCGCCGCGCCCATCATCCTCAACCCGTACTTCCTGATCCCGTTCCTGTTTGCCCCCGTGGCCAACGTCCTCATTGGTAAGTTCTTCATCGACTTTTTGGGCATGAACGGCTTTATCTATGCCATGCCGTGGGCACTCCCCGGACCGATCGGCACCTTCATCGACACCAACTTCCAGCCGATCTCTCTGGTCCTGGTTGTCGTCCTGCTGGTCGTTGACTTCTTAATCTACTACCCGTTCTGCAAGGCCTACGACAACGTCCTGTGCAAGCAGGAGGCCGAGACCCTGGCCGAAGAAGAGGCCGAGGAGACCAAGGCCGTCAAGACCGCTGCCGCCCCCGCCGTTGAGGCTCCTGTTGTCGAGACCGCTTCTGCCACTGAGGCCTCCGCAGCTCCGTCCGCCCTTAAGGGCAAGGATCTGAGGGTTCTGGTTCTGTGCGCTGGCGCCGGCACCTCTGCACTGCTCGCCAACGCGCTTAAGGAAGGCGCCGACGAGCTGGGCATCGACATTACCGCCAACGCCGGTGCCTACGGCAGCCACTACGCCATCATGGACCAGTACAACGTCATCGTCCTGGCTCCGCAGGTTCGCACCTATTACAACGAGATGAAGGCCGACACCGACCGCCTGGGCATCACGCTGCTGTCGCCCAAGGGCAAACAGTACATCGACCTCACTAAGGATCCCAAGGGCGCCGTCGCCTGGATCGAGGAAAACCTCGAGGCATAAAACGCTGACGCCACCTGCCGCTCGCAGAAAAAAAATGGCCCGTGCATCGATGCGTGATGCGCGGGCCATTTTGTTTAGACCGCACCCGTCCTCCTGTTCATCTCAATCTGTAACATCTAGCCGAGTTTTTCGGTCCTAGCTGTTACAGATCGAGATGAACGCACAGGCCAAGCCGAAAATCTCAATCTGTAACATGTAGACCACTTTTGACCGCTTAGACGTTACAGATCGAGACAAACGGAATATACCGGACCGAATTGTCTAAATCTGTAACATCTAGCTGAGATTTTCGGCCCTACCTGTTACAGATTTAGATGAACAGGCCGAGCACGTCTACGCCCGCAGATCCCTTACGCTGGAACGCTCGACCAACACGCCCGAGACGAGCGTACGACTTCTGGAGCTCGGGGCTTCCAGACCTGCGACGACCTCGTTAAGCGCACGGATGCCCAGCTCGCGGTGGCGGAACTTCACCGACGTCAGAATCGAGTTGGGAATCGTCTTGTAGAGCTCATCGTCGAAGCCGATCACGGACACGTCGTCGGGCACATTGAGCCCTTTGTCACGTAGAGCCATCATCACGCCGTTTGCCATGCAGTCGTTAGCAGCGAGGACCGCCGTGCAATCGGGCTTATCGGCAAGCACAAGGCCCGCGGCATAGCCACTATCCGCATTCCAATCGCCTTGCAGAGGCTCGGGCGGCTCAATGCCACGTGCCTCGAGTGCCGCTCGCCAACCTTTCATACGGCACTGGCTCGACAGTGACTCTTTCTTACCAGAGACGAAGTACACGTTCTTGTGCCCGTGGTTCAAGAAGTACTCGCACGCCATGCGCGCGCCGCCCTCTTGGTCGTCACTGACGGTAGAGCAGGTAGGATGTTCCATCGGTGTGATAATCACCGTCTTGAGGTCTTTCGGCGCCTCAAAGGTATCAAAGTCATCGACCATCTGGCGCAGGTTGAAAATCATGCCGTCGACGGGGAGCTGCGACATCCTACGCGCCGCTTCGGCAAGGGTCATCTTCTCCCCCGCCCGCTTTTTGATCATCGTGAGCGCAAAGCCGCGTTCTTCGGCGGCATCTGCGATACCGTCAATCATGTCCACGGCACCGCCCGACAAGTGGAACAGCACCACGCCGATGCACCCGTAACGGCCCAACTTGAGCGAACGCGCGGCAAAGTTGGTTCGAAACCCGAGCGCCTCCATTGCGGAATGAACCTTATCGCGTGTCGACTCTCGCACGCTATCGGGCTCGTTGATCACACGCGAAACCGTCTTGAGAGAAACGCCCGCAGCAACTGCTACATCGTTCATTGAGATATTTTTCTTGTCCATCGTTGCCACTACTTCTCCAGTCGGTTTTGCATCGCTTGTTTTTTGCGTTCTAGCATACACTACCTGCCCGACTGACAAATCAGCCGTTTATCGGACGATATCGACCGTTCACCTGTAAATCCTTGTTGCTCTTCCAAAAATGTCTTACGTTGTCATTAGCGAAATGACAACGTTGTCATTTCGCAATGCCTTCCTTAAGCAGGAAGGTTTCCGGGCAGTCCTGACCATCCATCGACGACCAGTTCCATCCACATGCATCGCGCATCAAGTAGCAAAGGAGCTCTATGGACGCCATCGTAAAGATGCTCGAAAAGCATCAGCCGTTCTTTGAGAAGATCTCGAGGAACATATACCTCCAGGCCATTAAGGACGGATTCCTTGGGTGCATGCCCATCGTCCTCACCTCTTCGATCTTTCTGCTCATTGCCACCCTTCCCGGCGTAGTCGGCATCACGCTGCCCCAGCCGCTCATCGACTGGTGCAACAAGCTGTACAACTTCACCATGGGCGTCATGGGCATCATGGTCGCCGGCACCACTGCCAAGAACTTTACGGCTTCCATGAACCGTCGCATGCCCGCCGGCAAGGTGCTCAACGACGGCTCCACCATGGTGGCCGCCCAGTGCAGTATGCTTTTGCTCGCCGTTACGCAGTTCACCACCAAGTTCAACGGCTCCGAGCTTTCGGTCTTCGACTGCACCAGCATGGGCACGCGCGGTCTGTTCTCGGCCTATATCGCCGCGTTCATCACCGTGTGGGTCTACAAATTCTGCGTCTCGCGCGATCTGACCATTAAGCTGCCCAAGGAGGTCCCGGGCGCCATCGCTCAGAACTTCCGCGACATCATCCCCTTTGGCGGAGCCGTCATCATCTGCGGCATCATCGATGTGGTTGTGCGCAACCTCATGGGCGTTCCGTTCTCCGAGCTCCTTATCAAACTGCTCTCCCCGCTCTTCACTGCAGCAGAGACCTACCCCGGACTCATCCTTATTCAGGCAGCCACCGCATTCTTCTGGTTCATCGGTGTCCACGGTCCTTCGATCGTCCAGCCGGGCATCGACCCCATCCGTCTTGCCAACCAGGCCGAGAACCTGCAGGTTCTGCTGGCCGGTGGTCACCCCGCCCATTCCCTCACCTTTAACATGTCGCTCGTGGGTGAGTTCGGCGGCACCGGCGCCACGTTCATCGTGCCGCTTCTGCTGATTCTCTTCATGAAGTCCAAGCAGCTCAAAGCCGTCGGTAAGGCCTCGATCGTTCCTGTTGCCTTCGCCGTCAACGAACCGCTGCTCTTTGGCGCGCCGATGATCCTTAACCCCTACATGCTCATCCCCTTTGTTGCCGCCGGCTGCGTCAACGTGAGTGTTGCCAAGTTCTTTATCGACAACGTGGGCATGAACGGCTTCTCCTTCGTGGTGCCTTGGGCTACCCCTGCCCCCATCGGCATCTTCATCACCACGAACTTCCAGCTTATCGCCCTGGTGTTTGTCGCGATCATCATCTTGCTGGACGCCATCATCTACCTGCCGTTCTTGAAGGCATACGATAAGCTGCTCTGCGACCAGGAGGCCGAGCGCGCCGCCGAGCTGGGTCTTGAGTCCGATGGTGCCGCTTCCATCGCCGCCAGCACCCCTGCGCCCGCTGTCGAGCAGACCGCCGCTGTCACCGCTTCCGTCGAGCCGACCGCCGCTGCCGCCGACAGCGAGCCTGTCGCCGATCAGCCCGAGCCCGCCTCCGACACATCCGCTAAGAAGGACGTCGATGGCCTGAAGGTCCTCGTCCTGTGCGCCGGTGCCGGCACCTCTGCCATGCTTGCCAACGCCATCAAGGAAGGTGCTGCGCAGACCGGAGAGAACATCGCTTCCTCCGCAGGCGCCTATGGCCAGCACACTGCCATCATGGATCAGTACGACGTTATCGTGCTTGCCCCGCAGGTCCGTAGCTACTACAACGACATGAAGGCCGACACCGATCGTCTGGGCATTAAGCTGCTCGCTCCGCGCGGTAAGGAATATATCGACCTTACCCGCGACCCCGCTGGCGCCATCAAGTGGCTCCGCGAGAACCTCGACTAGTTCCTCCCTCTGTTGGTGCCCGGATCCCCAGTTCGGGCACCTCCCCCTATTCGTATCCCACAGAAAGGATGACTCATGACCAACCCCATGCAGTTCCCCGACGGCTTTGTGTTTGGCGGCGCCACCGCTGCTTACCAGGTTGAGGGCGAGACCCGCACGCACGGCAAGGGCAAAGTGCCCTGGGATGATTTCCTGGCTGCCCAGGGTCGCTTCTCCCCCGACCCCGCAAGCGATTTCTACAACAAGTACCCGGTCGATATCGACCTGTGCCAGCGTTTCGGCATCAACGGTATCCGTGTCTCCATCGCTTGGAGCCGCATCTTCCCCAATGGCACCGGCGAGATTAACCCCGAGGGCGTCGCTTTCTATCACGAGCTTTTCGCCACCTGCAATAAAGCTGGCGTTATCCCCTATGTCACGCTCGATCACTTCGATACGCCCGAGGCCTTTTACCAGAACGGCGGCGAGGGCTTCCTGACGCGCACGACGATCGACGCCTTTGTCGAGTACGCCAAGTTCTGCTTTGCCGAGTTCACCGAGGTCAAGCACTGGTTTACCTTTAACGAGATTCCCGCGACCGCCGAGGGCAGCTTTATCGTCGGCAACTGGCCGCACGGCGAGAAGTACCGCCTGGACAAGGCCTTCCAGCTCATGCACAACATGATGGTGGCCCACGCCAAGGCTGTCGTCGCCTTCCATGAGGGCGGCTTTGAGGGCGAGATCGGCATTGTCCAGAACCTGGAGCCCAAGTATCCCCTCGACCCCAATAACGCCGCCGACTGCGAGGCGGCTCGCATGGCCGACGTCATCAACAACCGCTGGGTGCTCGACGCCACCTTCCGCGGCCACTATGCAGCCGACACCATGGAGGCTGCGACCAAGCTGGCCCATATCGCCGGCGGCGAGCTCGACGTCCGCGACGAGGACATCGCCGCGCTGACCGCCGCGCTCCCCTACAACGATTGCTTGGGCGTCAACACCTACAAGTGCCAGTTCCTGCGTGCCGCCGAGGGCGAAAACGACATCAACCACAATGGCACCGGCGACAAGGGCTCCTCGCGCTGGTTCCTCAAGGGCGTGGGTGAGTCATGCGTGCGCGAAGGCGTACCCACCACCGATTGGGACTGGATCATCTATCCCGAGGGCCTGTACGACCTGCTGCTCCGCATTAAGAACGATTACCCCAACTACAAGAAGATCTACATCACTGAGAACGGCATGGGCTATAAGGACGACTTTGAGGACGGCTTTATCGACGACGCCCCTCGTATCGACTACATACGCCAGCATCTCGCGTGGATCCTCAAGGCAATCGACGGCGGCGTAAACATCGACGGTTACTTTGTGTGGTCGCTGCAGGACCAGTTCTCCTGGACCAACGGCTACAACAAGC